>NZ_CALIED010000006.1:0-47126 GCF_938022135.1 uncultured Psychrobacillus sp. | reverse complement strand
CCGCGCGCGTTAGCGACGGGTGATGGCTTATCGCTCACCCCACGGAAAGCGTCCGGCTGGGGCGGAAATCAATTCTACTCTCTGATTTAATATTTCTTTGCATCCTAAATCAACCATAACCTTTAACATAGCCTTTTATTATTGTTTTTTACTAAAGCCCCCCTTACTTTAAGTGCATCTTTTTTTATCAATTCTTCTATTCCACTCATTAAACGCCCCATCGAATTCTCACCAGCGAATGATTGAAGGATTTCGAACGCTGCATTTTGCAATCTTTGTGGGATTCCTGCTAAAACAGCACACGTTGCCTCCCAGTGAAAAGCTAGTAGATTCTTTATTTCACATTACTTAAGAGTTTTACTTCCCTGTAACTTTTAGGATGCCCCTTTATTTTGGTGAATTAAAAGATAAAATTATTTATAGAAATAAATTCTGACAGAACCGAGCATTTAAAGACAGGTATTTAAAGTGAAATAAATTTACTATTTAAATAAGGAGGAAATAGCATGTCAACTTGGTTAGAATCGTTACAAAAAGCAATTAACTATATCGAAGAAAACTTATTAGAAGAAATTTCGATAGAGGACATTGCAAAGGAAGCAAGCTCTTCTGCATACAATTTTCAACGAGCATTTGGATTATTAACAGAAACCTCAGTAGGTGAATATATTCGACGGAGAAGATTGACTTTGGCAGCAGATGAGTTAAAAAGAACAGACAGTAAGATTATCGACCTTGCATTTAAGTACGGCTATGATACTCCTGAGGCTTTTTCAAAAGCCTTTAGGCGTCAGCATGAGGTTTCACCAAGTGACGCTAGAAAAAATATTGGCAAGATCAAATCATATAACCGCCTCGTGATAGAGGTGAGGTTGAAAGGGGCAGAACCAATGAAATATCAAATCGTAGAACGTGAAGGCTTTCAAGCAATAGGTATAAAAAAAGAATTTTTACTTGAGAATGAGGGAAATTTAATCGGAATTCCTAAAATGTGGGATGAATTAAATGGGGATGGCACTACTGACAAGCTAGTACAAATTAATAATGGACAAATTAAAGGAATGCTCGGTATTTGTGTAGAAAAACCTCATGAGAAAATTGACTATTGGGTTGCTACAGAATATGCAGGTGACGTTAAAGAAGGATTTGAAGTAATCGAACTTCCAGCTTCTAAATGGGGTGTTTTTGAAGTACATGGTCCAATGCCTGATGCAATGACAAAAGTTTGGAAACAAATTTTCTCTGAATGGTTCCCTGCTAACGGATATCAACATGCAGGAACTCCAGAGTTCGAAAGGTATACAGAGGATGATCCATTCAGTCCAGATTGCTATTCAGAAATTTGGATTCCATTAAAATAATTTGAAATAGAGGTCCCATTCGTCGACGCCAAAACGACTAGTGGGATTTTGAATGGAGGCTAGATATACTTTCTTCTTCGGCCCAACAACTATACAGTTCAAAAAAATCATCTTAATCAATTTAACTGCTCACAATTTTACACAGTTCAATTAGTTTATCTTTTGATTCGTACATGTTTTTTTGTTCATATATTCCGAAATCTCAATTCCCCAGTGGTTTCGGGCATTTCCTGGAGGAGCGGAGCGATCAGTAAAACCTTCGGTTTAGAAGGACAGGTACGAGTAGCGTAATAGGTCTATAAGGGAAGGGAAAAGAACGAGAGATGTGACACCAAATAAAGTACGCAAGTCAAGAAGAATGGGCCAAGAAGGAGCAACGGTGCGAATAAGAGATGTATATGGTCTATCGAGGTTTCTATTATGTATTCTTTTTTACACTGTCTAGTGTTTGTTGTTTCTTTCCATAGAAAAGAGAATATATTTAATCTCTAATATGCATGGCATCAGTCTTAACGATATTAGTCGTTCATTGGGGCATGAGGATCAAAAGACCACCATGATATACTTAGAGAAAATCTTCGAAAAAGAACGTCATGCAATTCATAGATGGAAGCCTGAGATTTTTGGGGAGTTTATATAACATATTAAATTCATCCTGTTTGTTTTATGCGCCAACTGTAAATGTGGTTTTAAAAAATAAAAAAGGTATACTCTTATTGGTTCTGAGTATACCTTTTTTCGAAGTGAAAAGAGAGATTAGTCTTTATACTTCAAAGTAATAAAAATGTGCATCACTAGCTGCTGTTACCATATTAAGACTGGCTTTAAGAGCAGAACCGGTTAAACCAAGTGCCATCAATATTGCTGCAGGCGCAGCACCAGTACCAGCTGTCACAATAGAGAACACTGCTGCCAACACGGTCATAACAGGTATTCCTATAGTAATGGTTGCAAGTAAATGAATTTCAGCTGCGTTTAAATCTTCTACTGCATTTCTAAATGCAATAAGATCAGCTTTATTTGATGACGTTTGTTTAACAGTTTTATACCAATAGTTAACAATATTATCTTTTGGTCTTCTAAGTTCCCAAACGTTAGGGGATTTATTTTGGTCAACTTCATATTCATAGTTAAGTAGAGTATGTTGGTAAGTAGTGGCAGCAGCTATTTGTTGATTGTTGGTTTGGTACTGTTCATTGCCAGATGTAGAAAGGTCTAAAACTAATGGTTCTTTTCCTTCTTCCTCGATTGTCATAACATTGCTTAATTTATCAAAAGTAACCTTGGTATATACATTTCCGTTAATCGATTCAACTACTCGTTCGTTTTTCGAATCGTTTACTTTATAACTCTCACCATTCTCAAGTTGAAGGACAGTATTCTCTGCTGCTAAAGCTGTTGAAATAGGTGATGCGAATATTGAAAAGAATATCATTACTGCTACAACGACTTTTAATGTTCTAATATTTTTCATGAATTTTTCATCCCTTTCATTTTTCCAAATAGTTTATTTTTGTGTTAAGTGGTTTTTACTTTTATTAACCGTTTTTTTTAGCATTTTTTCAATTTGAGATGCTTCATTAGCAGACATAAAGGATTTTCCCAATTTTATCTTTTTCCTATCATTCAAGTAAATGATTATCTGGCGTTCGTTAGTATATACTTCATTAATGTCTAAAGTATTTATCGTTTGC
The DNA here is from genome assembly GCF_938022135.1 of uncultured Psychrobacillus sp. Classification (NCBI taxonomy): domain Bacteria; kingdom Bacillati; phylum Bacillota; class Bacilli; order Caryophanales; family Bacillaceae; genus Psychrobacillus; species uncultured Psychrobacillus sp. The sequence goes on along the minus strand of NZ_CALIED010000006.1, from coordinate 44,071 downwards.
CTAGATAAAATGGGACCGCGATATACAGATATAGAAGAATCATCAATAATTAAATAATTTTTTCTACTTATCCTATAATAAAATCCAGTAAGCATTGCACTAGCAATCATAATTAGAAGTAAGATAGGGCTAATCCATAAACCGAAACCTCTTACTATATCGTTTTGTAGAAAATATATTAAGAGCACAAACATTAAAATACCTACAAGTAACCAACCACTACCTACTGCAATCCATAATCTTAAATTTAAAAATTTTACTTTCAAAGAAAACGCCTCCTTATTAAAATCCTCTAGTATACCATGGAAGGATATATCTATAATTAAATATTCTAAATTTAATTACATTTAATAAAGATACATTTATTAGAGTTACTAAAATTTCTACTTTAGTGTTTTCCATCTAACGGTTCATCTTCTTGAATAGTAATAAAAGATTCCATTGATACTGTTCTATCAGTGTAGCTATTTGAAATACTAAAGAAACCTAGGGCAAGTAACAAAGATATGATTATTCTTGTTTTTTTCATTTTATCCTTCTTTTCCCCTCCTTTTTTATTACTTAATTACTAATATAAGTTATTATAAAATTATAAGATATAGGATGTTATGCAATATTTCGACAAAAAAGGAGGTATATTGATGGAAGAACTAGGGAGAAGATTAGCACATTTTAGAAGAGAAAAAGGCATGTCTATGAAAGAACTAGCAGAAAATGTCTGTGATTATACTACTATTTACAGAGTTGAAAAAGGCAAACAACTACCTAGACTTGAAATTTTAAATGATATCTGTATGAAATTAGAAATTCCTTTTCAATCCTTATTTCCCTTGAATGAAGAAGTGGAGAAAATTAAAAAAACATGCAGAGAGTTGACCTATGCCGAGGATTATTCTTCCCTAGAAACAGCACTGGAAGAGTGTAATGAGTTATTGGGTAGAGTTGATTCTATTTATACTTCTATAGAGTTTAGGAAGTTTATTCTAATGCATAGAGCAATCATTTTACACAAACATGAGAATGATCCTATAAGAGCATTACAAACTTTAGAACCTCTTGTGAAATTAAAAAATGCAGTTTCCGAAATTGACTTTGGGATATTAAATTCTATGGGACTAATATATATATCTTTAAAGGATTATGAAAATGCACATAAGATATACAAAGTTATTTTTAATAAGATTAAAAACAGAAATGCTATAGATGATTCAACATTGTTTCCTAGAGTGGGATATAACTATGCTCTTACAATGTTCAAACTAAAAAAGTTCGAAGTGAGTTTGGAAACAATTCAAGAAGTTCTTTTGTATTCGCAAACTCGCCATCTTATCTATTTGTTAGGCGAAACTCATTATATGCTAGCAATATTGTTCAAAAAAAAGGGGTTGTTAAAGGACTCTGAAAACGAAATCAACAATGCTATTTTAGTATTTTCCTTGACGAAAAATCATGAAAGCTTAGAAAAATCCAAAGACTTTTTATTAAGTCTTTAGAGAATGGTCTACAGATTTGACCTTTTATTTAATTTTAATGTCATAGTATTTCATCTCACCTTTTTAGTTTAAAAAGAGAAAAATTAAGCCATCCATAAAGGATGTATAGTATCTAGCAAACCTGGCTACTACTGATTTAATAACATTACTTTTTTTAATGAAAAAGGGGGAAATCGGTATGGCATATCAAGAATTAGCAAAAATAGTATATGAAAAACATGGAGTAAGTAAAGATTTTGTTGTCTCTTTTAAAAGTTACTCATTTGGAGTGGACGAATATTTAATGGCTGTTGTTGAAAGAGGAGGAGCAGATCAATAATATCTGTAATAAAAACACTCCCCTCTAAACCAGGAGCGATGGAGATGTTTTTAAAAGGTGCCATACACCGAATAATTGGTGAAACGATGATGAAGAATAAGGATTTCTATGGTTATTACAAAGATAAGTTAAAGAAAATCAACTAGATTAAATATCCAGCACACTAGTTCATGTTAAATGTTCTAGTGCGCTGGATTTTTAAAATTTGAGTCAGATATTAATACTATCAAAATAGACGTAAGATAGATCTTCTTTAACTATATGATGTTCATTCAAATACTTATCAATTAAAAGCATAGTTGGAATTGATACATACGTATCACATTCACAAATACTTGCTGGCACACCATGTACGGTTACTTGTTTACCCTCATTTGTTTTATAGTTTTTGCTTATAAATTTTATTTTCCTCTCATTATTACAGTTAGAACATTTCAAGTGAATTGTCCTCCTTAAACGATAATATTTTAGCTCTACAGATTTATAACCTAGAATACCTCTTTTCATATTCTGGTTCAAAAATTACTTGCTAATGATTAAAATTTTCCTCATAGATTCATACTTCTATAAAAAGGAGTATGAATCTATGAAGAAGCAAGAACCTCCTACTATAAAGGATATAGTGGTCAAGAACAGAAAGAAAAGAGAAACCGAGCGCAAGAAATCCAAAGAAAGAACTGCAGCATTTCGTAAAAAGTTAAAAGAGTACTAAATGAAAAAAGGAGCCAGGGGGCTCCTTTTATGCTTTCACTAAACTATTGACTTTCTCTCTATATCTAGCAGTTCTGCTATGCCGAGCTTTTATCTTCTTTTCTCTTTCAAGACGTTTTACTTCAATATAACTCTCCAGAGAATTGTCTTTTGATGTTTTCGCAATATCAACTTGTCTTGGCTTATTCATCTTTAGACACCTCCTTATAAGAGCTAGTTTTAGATCCTTCACTAAGTATCTTGCAATGAGATTCAAGTAATACTAGTAAATTAGCTGTTTTAAGAATACTTCCTTCTTCTACTTTCAGTATACTATCTTGAAGAAGTGCTTGCAATGTAGAATCATCATCGAGCTCCGGATAATATGTAATTATCCAGTAAATCTCTAAATTAGGTAAATAGATTTTATAACTGTAAGACTCATTATCTTCATAGAAGACACTCTCTTGTAAATAACATTTAACAAACGGTTCATTCATAGTGTCTGTATCGTTCACATGAAAAGCCTCTTTAAAATCTCTTCGAGGATACTCTTTTGTAATCAAAGTAAACTGATCATCCTTTACTTGGTAAGCACAAAAATTAGAGTTCATAATGTACAGGTGATGTGGTTTTAAACTACCATCTGCTATGAATTGAATGTTTTCATTCAGTTTTATTAAGATGTCATTTAAGAATATCAAGTTCTCTTCATACTTAAAGATTAATGCATCTTGCTGCTCCAGTTCATCTTCTAATGCAGATACTTCCACTTCACTGAGTTTCATAATTTCTTGTATCGCTCTCTCGTTACTATTTCTTAACATAAAATCTTTAATAGATTCTATTGTAAAGTTCATTCCGAGAAAAGGTTCAACAATCGCGTACTCATTAGGTCTGAACAATCGATAAGCATCAATATGGAATAAATCTTTGTTCTTCCAATTGGGCATCTGCAAAAAAGTATAGATTATAGTTACTAGATACCACAAAGAGAAAACGGCCAAACTTATCTGCCACCAACTAAAACTCTTAAGAATATTGGTCCAGCTATCAATCCAGTCAGTTGCGAACGGTACTACGGTACTGAGAAAAGCTACAGCTCCCGTTATCCCTTGAGTCTTCGATACCTTCATTCCCTTATGTCCAAATGTAATTAAAGAAACGATTTGTTTGAAAGGATAAAACACAAATAAAGGCAGCCACATTTTTTCAAACCCATTTTTGTTTTTTACCTTTTTATAATTAGCATTGGTTTCCTCTAACATTGGATCCAGTCGTTGTTTTAATTTAACTAAATTTTCGTCGATAGCATTATTCACTAGACCCTCTCCTATATGTAATTTAAGGAAAGTATTTCCACCTTCCTGAAATCATATCATAAATTTTTATAGCTACCTACTTAATAATGAACCACTTCGCATTATCAAATTACATAGCTAGATAGGAGTCTCTCAAGTCATAGTCGTCTAATATATAACTATTAAAAGCTATTTCCATTGCATTTTCTTCTGAAAACCCTCTTTTAATCAGATCGTTGACAACTTTTTCAATATACTTGTCCACCATGTACAGGTTCTTCATCTTCTGCAAGGAAAATACCAAATCTGCTTCTTTTACAAAGTAATGTAAGGCATCTCCAAGAACAAACTTTATATTTAGTAGTCCAAAAGACCTCACAAAAATTATAATTGATACAGTTTGTGAGTAGAAAAGAGTATCGTTCTCAAATAGCGATAGATTATGATAGTCCAAAATTAGAGGATGATTTTTATGCAGATACCATTCAATTGTGGTATTACTTTGGTGGTTATTCTGAAGGTTCAGGTACACTATATGATTTAACCAAAAATGACCTAGAAACAGATATTGAGGAAGCCTTAAAAAATGTACTTACATAATTGATTAACAAGTATAACCTTCGAGATGCGAAAAAGTGACGTTCATACTCTGCCAGATTATTAAAGCTTTCTTCCGAGTAATAACCCTTTTCTGATTTTAACAATCCATCATTAAATAACATTTGTGAGAAATTACTCAATTGAAAATTTTAAATTGTCTAATCTTCTATAAATTGGGTATATAAATGGTAAAATTATATTATTTGTAAACAAAAATAAAATAATGGAAAATTTTAGGGGGATTAAAATGAGCTTAACTATACATAACGGCGAGTATGACTCTAAACAAGCCTTTGATCAAATAAAAGATTTTTTTAACGTTTTAAAAGCAAATGTTGTTCGCTCTCGTACGACAATTACTGCTGTTTTTTTATCGGCTTCTTTTAAAAGGTTAGGATTTCAGCAAGAGGATTTAACATCCTATCTTGGAAGCAAAATTAGAAAAACTGATTTTCTTTTTGAGCTTAAGGAGCCTCATAAATGGTGTATCATACTATCCCAAAGTGGCGAGGAGGAAGCGCAAGCCTTTCTTAATAGGTTGTTTGCAGACACTAACATTGTCTCTTCTCTGACTCTATCGGCAACTATTATAGAGATAGGGAACAATCGCGTAGAGTTTGAGGAATTATTAGAGGTTGGAAACAGAGCTTTAGATGAGGTCATTAGTACTGGAAGTCCCTTTGAAGTAACATACATATCACAATTTAAAGAAAAAGACATAGAAAAAATTAAGGTTAGTATTCTAGAGGAAAATGAAATATTTCGGAATGTCCTAAGCTCTTCCATGGAAAATATGAATGTTGATATGTTCGAATTAGAGATAAAAGCTTTCTCTGATGGGTATGATTTTTTAGAATCTAATTGGTATCGTTCTAGCCATACACATATCATCATTATGAACGATATTTTACCTAGAAAAAATGGGCTCGAAGTTTTGCATATGGTTAAACAGCTCCCTAATGAACAACGATTTATAACGTACATGATGACCAAGAAGAAATCGGAGGAGGACATGCTCTATGCCTACGAAATAGGGGTAGATGAGTATTTGATAAAACCATTTAATATTAGACTTTTTGAGGCACAGATAAGAAGGACTTTTGAAAGGTTATGGCTATGATTCAAATTTCCATTAAGTTTGTCCTTCTACTGATCTGTCTCTTAACATTGTTACTCGTTTCTATCGGTCTTTACTTAATTATAAAGAGAGTCAAAGAAGTAAAGATAAAAGCGGAAATAGCATCTTATGTCAGCAAGCATGAAGAGAATTGGCGTCGCTTCTTAATAGAAGGGGTACCCTTTAATCCGGAGGTCATTCCTAAAAGTAGAGAAGAGATAATAGGCATAGAAGTAATATTTTCGACCTACTTAAAGAATCTCTCTAACGAATCCATTCAAGAGAAAATTAGTCAATTTTCTAATGAATACTTAAAGGACTTCTATTTGAAACTTCTGCAAAGTAAAAGCTGGAGTAAACGAATGAATGCTATGTTTCATATAGAAGATTTCAAGATTGATTCTCTTGAAAAAGATTGCGAAAAGCTCGGGAAAAAGAGGATTTCAAGAGAAGAATACTTTCAGCTTTTGAAAATCTATTCGCTATTTAATAAGAATTTATTTTTACAGCATATCCTGATCAGTAATGTTCAACTGTCAGAATATGAGTATAAAAAACTACTTTTAAATCTTCCGGCAGAGCTTTTGGATACATTAACCGATAAAATTACAGATTTACCTAAAACATGCCGCTATGCCTTAATTGATACCTTGGGGCTTAAAAGAGATATAGAGTATTTGCCTCATCTAGAAGTACAACTACAGCAAGAGGATATTGAGATTCGAATAAAATCCCTTAGGGCGATCTATGAGATTGGATTTATTAATAATCCAGAAAATTATTTAGCTTTTGTGAAATCTCCAGTTTGGGAGGAAAGGCTAATGGTAGCTAAATTGTTTCAGCTTTTACCACTTTCTTATACGCTCCCTCATTTAGAAATACTTTTAGAGGATGAATCGTGGTGGGTCCGCTCTCAGGCTGCTAAAACAATGATGAGGGATAAAAGCGGCAGGACTAGCCTAGAAGAGTATATAGAGCATTCAAGTGATCGGTATGCAATTGATATGGCCAATGAGGCACTAGGGAAAGGACTTAAACCATAATGGGCTTAGCCAATATTTTAGATTATATACTTTTGTTTTTTGCCGGAATCATATTGTTTTATATGGTCATCGTTATTTTAACGTATAGTATTATGCTTTTCATGGCTTTCCATCAGCTAAAAAAGCAATCCAAACTCGATAAGGATGAATTAGACGATGATTATATAGATGTGATTTATTCAAAGCCCGTCTCGATTATTGTCCCAGCTTACAACGAAGAAGCAGGTGTGATTGATAGCATCCATTCTCTTTTAAGTCTGCGATATCCACAAACAGAATTAATTGTAGTAAATGATGGGTCTACCGATGCCACTCAGCAGAAGGTAATTGAACAATTTAAAATGAAAAAGATAACAAAAATTATACGAGATCAGCTGTCTACAGAGCCTATAATCGATATTTATCAATCAGTTATACACCCCAACTTACTGTTGGTAAATAAAAAAAATGGAGGAAAGGCTGACGCTTTAAATGCAGGCATTAATGTCTCGAGATACCCTTACTTTTGCTCTATTGATGGAGATTCTATCCTAGAAGAGACTTCTTTGCTTCGGGTGATGAAACCTATTATTTTATCTAACGGTGAAGTTATCGCAACGGGAGGTAATATTCGAATAGCAAATGGATCAGATATTCAATTAGGATCTATATTTAAAACTGGTCTATCGAATAACTTCTTAGTTGTGATGCAGGTTGTAGAATATTTAAGAGCTTTTCTTATGGGAAGAATTGCACTTAGTAAATTTAATTTAATACTGATTATATCTGGAGCCTTTAGCGTTTTCTCCAAGCAATGGGTCATAGAGGCGGGTGGATATTCCAAGCATAATATTGGAGAAGATATGGAGCTGGTCGTTAAAATTCACCGCCTACTTAAAGAAAAAAAATCAAAGAAACGCATTGAATTTGTGCCTGATCCGGTTTGCTGGACGGAGGCTCCTCAAGACCTATCAACGTTAAGGAAGCAAAGAAGAAGATGGCACCAGGGGTTAATAACAAGCTTGTGGAAGCATAGAAAAATGACCTTTAATCCAAAGTACGGAGGAATCGGTATGATTTCTTTTCCTTACTTCTGGATTGTCGAATGCTTGGGACCTGTTATTGAATTGGGAGGATATATTTATATTGTTATTGCCTTCTTTTTAGGAGATATCTATTACGAGATTGCTATACTTCTTGCGCTGTTATTTGTTGTTTATGGAGCCATTTTTTCAGCGTTATCCATATTATTAGAAGCATGGAGTACAAATGCATTCCCGAAAGTTAGAGATGTATTTAGGTTAATCGTTGTATCCCTTTCGGAAATCTTTTGGTACAAGCCGTTAACGTTATTTTGGAGATGTGAAGGGCTGCTCCATTTTATACTAGGTAAAAACGTATGGGGAACTATGCAGCGTAAAGGCTTATCGCAGAAAGGATAGTGGAGATGAAACGATTTTATTTAGTTTGTATTGCTATCCTCTGTATTTTACTTCTACCAATTATGCTGTGGTTTTTAGAACCAAATGAAAAGGTGAGTATCGCCATTATTGATAAGACAGTATCAGATGATTCTTACCGAGAGCATTTAGGACTAACTTGGCTACTCAATCATCTAAAATATTCGAATGGTGATGAAGCATATGATGCATCATCCGATTACTTTGGGTTTACGCCAAATAATAAGGAAAAAATACGGGCATTGCCTGATGACTATTCGAATTATGATGTCATTTACTTGGCTGATACTTACGGTGTTCATGAGGGTAGTAGCGAAGCTTATGGCGGACTGGAGCAAGAAGAGTGGAACAATATTCTAAAGAGATTAAATGATCGAGACAAAAGCTTGTTAATCGCGGAATTTAATACTTTTGCCTATCCTACTGAACCTCCAGTTAGAGAGAGTGTGGAAAATTATTTAGGACTCCAGTGGACTGGCTGGACAGGAAGATATTTTGAAGATTTGGATCCAACTAGCAATGAAGAGATTCCAAATTGGGTGTATGACTCTGTAGAAGATTGGAGCTACACCGGAGAAGGATTTGTGTTAGTAAACGACAAAAATGATGTCATTGTTTTAGAAAGTGATCAGCATTTTGGCGAAAAAGGAATTCAAGTATCCTTTACGAAGGATGGAAAAGCCAAATTTGATCTCGAGAAAAGTGCGGATTACAAATATTGGTTTGACATAGTAGTGCCGCAAGAGGGAACAAAGGTTTTAGCTAATTATCAATGGGATTTAACAGAGGCGGGTAAGAGTTTACTTGAGGAGTATTCAATCCCAACAGAATTTGCTGCAGTTTTGGTAAGAGAACAGTCAAATTCATCTAGTTATTATTTTGCAGGTGACTTCAATGATGTAGCAAAGGTTCCTGCTTTTTATCAGCTAAAGGGGCTAGCAAACATCTATAAATTTGCTGAGAGATTTGCTGATAATGCTTTTTACTGGTCTACGTATGCTCCTATGATGGAGGTAATATTGGAAGATTTCCATACAAGTGAGGGGACCAACATGGAAGATGGCTTGGGCTATAACGCTAGAGTAAAAGGCGAAACATTTGAAGTGTATGAGAATGACCAGTGGAAGCCCTTAACCATTAAAGGGGTAAACATCGGCATGGGAAAACCAGGCTATTTTCCCGGTGAAGCAGCTATTACCGAGGAAGAATATTATCGCTGGTTCAAACAAATAGGGGAGATGCACGCTAACATGGTGCGCGTTTATACATTACATCCTCCCGGCTTTTATAATGCCTTGAAACGCTATAACGAGGAACATGAAAATAAAATTTATGTTCTTCATGGCGTTTGGATCAATGAAGAAAAGCTGGAGGAATCATTAGACGCTTTTGAGGAAGAAAATTTGAAAGAGTTTCAAACGGAAATGAAGACAATTGTCGATGTTATCCATGGAAACAAAATAGTCAAAGAAAGGCCAGGGCATGCTTCGGGTGTTTACAACGCTGATGTGTCTGAGTATATCGCAGGATGGGTTTTAGGCATCGAATGGTATCCTTACATGGTACTAAATACAAATGAAAAGCACAGCTCCATAGGAGAGTATGACGGTACATATTTTGAGACGAAGGGAGCAAGGCCCTTTGAATATTGGTTGGCAGAGCAAATGGATACTATCGTTAAGTATGAAAAAGGGAGCTATAACTGGGTAAGACCAATGAGCTTTACCAACTGGGTGACAACGGATATTTTAGAGCATCCCGCAGAGCCAGCTGAACAGGAGGATCTGGTAGGTGTAGATCCTAACGTCATCTACACAAAAAATGAAATGAAGCTAACTGAGCAATTCGCTTCCTACCATGTCTACCCCTATTATCCTGACTTCTTTAATTATGAGGAGTCCTATCAAAAATTTGTAGATCACCGTGGTGAATTTAATAGCTATGCTGCTTACTTAAAAGAGCTACACGAGGTGCATCGTATGCCAATACTAATTGCGGAATTTGGAGTGCCAGGCTCTAGGGGGCTAACGCATAAAAATCCATTTGGTTGGAATCAAGGTTTTCATTCCGAAGAGGAGCAGGGTAAAATAATTAGCCGTCTATTTGAAGATATTATGGCAGAAAAGCTCTTAGGAGGCTTAGTTTTCACCTGGCAAGATGAATGGTTTAAGCGTACGTGGAATACCGTGGACTATGATAATCCAGATAGACGCCCTTACTGGTCCAATGCGCAAACTAATGAGCAACAGTTTGGTCTATTGAGCTTTGATCGCCATAAGATTAGAGTCGATGGAAAAACAGAGGAATGGAAGGGGAAGCCAATCTATGAAAAGAAAGACGGAAGTATACGATCTTTATATGTAGACCATGATGAAAGATATTTATATATAAGATTAGATTATGATACGTCATTTACTGGGTATCCTTTGATTCTTCTAGATGTCGTTCCGGATCAAGGAAATACTAAGTTTGAAGGCTTGCCTAATATATCTTTTACGAACGGGATAGACTTTATAGTAAATTTAAAGGAAAGTGAATCTCGTTTACTAGTCGATCAATATTACGACTTTTTCTCCTATCAATATGGTCATGTATTAAACTTACTAAAGCCAAAGCCAGCAACTCCTTCATTGGATAGCGGGAAATTTGTAAAAGAGCAATATGCCTTAAATAAGGAACTATACTTGCCGCAACAAAAAACAACGCTTCCCTTTGAATCCTATGAAGCAGGAAAGCTAAAACGGGGAAATGGAAATCCAGAAGCTAGTGATTATAATTCACTAGCGGATTATTACATAGCCGATGGTAAAATCGAGCTTAGAATTCCTTGGCTATTACTACGTGCCAAAGACCCTAGTCAAAAAGAGTTCATGGGGGATTTATACAAGGACGGAATAGAGGCAAGCAAGTTTGTAGATGAAATATTTGTAGGTGCCTTGTTACTGAATGAGCAAGACATTCTTCAGGATACGTTTCCCTCCATGGAAACAAGTGTTTTACCAAAGCTAAGAAGCTATACTTGGGATAAGTGGGATTTACCTGAATACGAAGAGCGCTTAAAAGAGTCTTATACCATCGTACAAGATCTATTTGGTCGATATAAATAAATTAAGTAAAGACGTGAAATCAAGTTGCTGATTTCATGTCTTTTAATTTATGGATTAGTGATCCCATGTTTTTCTTTATCTGAAACTAATTTATTCAAAATCGAGCTTGTAATCCTGGGCTTTAATCATTTTAAGTTTACGTGAGAATAAGTATATCAATCCTACATTTAATGCAATCGGAAGAATAAGAAAGGTACTAAGCATAATAGTTATATTCTTTAGGTTCCAACCGCCTTCAGCTAGATTAATATAATTTAGTGGGCCTACGAGACCAGATAGGCCAAAGCCTGCACTCATGGGAGTACCCTGTATATTTAAGACCCCTGCTAATCCTCCCAATATGGCGGCACTAATAACCATCGGAAAAACAATTTTTGGCTTCATAAAAAAGTTACGCATTTGGATTTTAGGGGAACCGAGTACATGTGCTAATGCAGTCCCTAAATTATTTGCTTTGTAGCTTGCAATTGCCAATCCGACCCCGGTTGCCACTATCCCTAAGTTGGCTGCACCTGAACCGACTCCAGAGAGCATAATAACAGTTGCAACACCTACCGTCGAAATAGGCGATAAAATAATTAGACAGAATGCAACAGCAATTACTGCGCCCATCACTACCGGCTGTAAGGTAGTCAGATAAGCAATTCCTTCTCCTAATAAACCAGTAGACTTTTTCATGAATGGCAATATAAGATAACCGACCATTCCTGGAATCATAATAGTAAGTGTTGGTATGAGAAGAATTGCATAGGCTTTTAGTTTATCTCCAATCATTGTCACAAATAATACTGCTAAAGCTGCCGTAATTCCTGTATTAAGAACAACCCCGATCCCATTCAATGCAAAAAGACCGTCAGCAGTTTTCATGACTGCCCCACTACCGACCATTGCTGCTAACCCAACGCTAGCTGTCTGAATAGGGGTTAGTTTAAAAGTAATACCTACCATAATCCCGATTAAAATAGAAAGCATACTCATTAAGTAAACGGTTATATCAAATAATGGCTGTAAAAACGGAAAATGTGGTATTAATAGTTTTAATATCTCTCCAAGTAAAGCATTTGGTATGAGAGCTACAACAATTCCAATGCTCATCCCAGTAAGTAATTTACTCATAAATTCTTTCATTTCTCTTTCCTCCATCCTTACAGATTGGTGTTAATTATAAAAACTATTCAGAATAGGGTCAATACACTTTATTACTTTAAAGTGATATATAACAAAAGTTAATCATTTTATTATCATTTTTTAATAATAAAATGATATATATAAAAATCCCCTAAACAGTAGTTCAGGAGATTAAGGTCTTTCTGTATAGTTAATATTTATTGATTCACATAAAACAACTTAAATAGAATTTCTCTTTGAGGAACCTCTAATTCCTCAAATTTTTTCAGAAAGGCTTTTTTATCATATTTTACATGACGGATTAATATAGATGGTTCTTTAGAGGAAGCATCTATAATTGCAAAAGGAGCTGTAGTATCTTTTGACACCCCCAAAGCACCAGGGTTTAAGTAGATTTGTTTTTCATTTGAAAAAAGATGCTGTGGATGATGGTGACCAAAGCAGATAATATCTGCGGGATAGGTAGAATACATTTTCTCCATATTTTCTAAAGTGCCTTCTAAGATACTATGAAAAGGTTCGTCCTTAATATGAGCACATCTTTTTTCTTCTTCAATATGATAATGGATGCCGAGTATACGAATACCATTTAAATTTTTTTCCAGTACACGTGGGAGGCTTGTAAGTCTTTCAACATTTTTCTGACTTAACTGATTAGCAATCCATGAATGATGTTCGAACGTATGGCTATAGCTTTCCGGATGACCCTCCCTTTTTTTGAGCGAAAGTATGGCTTCATCATGGTTGCCTGTAATCATTTGGATATCTGGTCGAGAAAATAATAAATCTAATACTTCGTTCGTATCAGGACCCATGGCAATCATATCACCAAGGCACCAAATCTCATCGATATTCTGTTGTCTATCAATTTCCTCTAAAACTGCCTTTAAGGCAAGTTCATTTCCATGGATATCTGTAATTATGGCAAGTTTCATAGCTATAATCTCCTATATTCGATTGGATTTTTCCTTCTTTTTTATTATAGCAAATGGTTGGAAAAGGAAAATCTACACTTATAAAAAATAAAATAAATTGAATCTAAATAGTTAACAAAAACATGTTAAAATAAGTATATTCCAAAAATTTACTGAATATTTAAGTAATGTAATTGTGAAGGAGGTAGGGCTCATTGAAATCTAATTTAATCATATTAGGGGTAAATCATGCTTATCAGCTCGTTTCTAGAGATTGTCAACCTGCCGTTTATCGCGCATTTTTTGATAGAGTAAATCCTGATTTAATAGGAATTCAAAGGACCCCTGAAAAATATGCACGTATGGATTTACAGGAATATGCTTACGAGCAAAAAGAAATAATATTACCTTATGCACTTGAAAAAAGCGTACCTATTTTTCCGTTTGATTGGAATGCATCTTCGAATGATCAACTATTAGCATACGGTATAAATGATAGTGATCAGCCAGCCTTTTTTAGAGGAGAAAACTCCCTCAAGAAATTCACTTTTTTCTCTAATTTACAGGAAGATTTCTTTTACTCAGAACGCAAAGAAGTTATAAAACAAAATAATGAATGGATACAAACGAAATCATCAGGGGAAAAGGATTTTGCGAGACGATTATTTCAGTATAGAACCTATATGCAGGCGATGAGTATTAAGTCAATTGTGGATAGTCATCCAGGAAAAACTATATTAATCATAGTTGAGCATAAGCACAAGGTAGATATTGAAAGTATATTATCCAATAACGCTTCCATGGAAATTATACAGCCATCTAAATTTGGTTATCCAACTAATGAGGAAATTAGTCAGCACAAAGAAGTTAATGACGCTTACGCCGTATGTTCCTTTAATATACTAGGTTTGCAAGCTAATCATGAAATAGATATGAAATGGGTAGAAGAAAATCTAGATACGTTAAGAGAACATGATTATACAAGTGAAGTAAAGCTGTTAGAAGTTAAGCTAGAGCTTTTAAAGGGAACAATCACGGATACCGAAGCTATTAAAAGATATATTGAGCTAGAGAAGGGGTTAAATTACTACCAACGATTTACCTATACAGGTGTAAAAGATAAATCTAGGATTGACTCTTATTTCGATCCTTTTGGCAATTTATCGGTCAAAAACAGATTACGAGTTGAACTTGGTAAGAGCTTTTATAATATAAAGCAGCAAGACAAGGTTCAGGTCTTAAAAGAAGAGATACTTAGTATGAGTAGCTTAACCATCTTCCAGGAAAAACAGCTTGAAGCCTATTGGAATATGTATATTTCCACGGTTTAAAGGTTATAAAGTGGAGGACAATCTAATGTTCATGTTCAACTCAACTCAGCAAAAAGAGGAATTCAAAGGAAGTTTGCAACAAATTAATATTGTGCTTTCGAAAGATTGAAGAATATGTAAGTATAGATAACTTATCTTTTGAACAATTAAGCAAATTCCAGAAGGAACCTCTCTTATTAACTGCTGAAGAAGGATCCTGGAAAAGAAGCTGGGGCGTGATAGCCCATGATACATTGTGTGGTGACCCTATCTCACGGGAGAGCCATTTTTGTCTCGGCTTTGTAATAAAGCAGTTTCTATTGCAGCACAAGGAAAATAAATAAGAGGATGGTCTCAGGAAATAGGAGGGACCATCCTCAAGTGATGCATATATATTGGTGGCTAAGTTATTTTACATTTTCAGAATCCGAAACAGGCTTACGTTTATGTTTGATGAGTTTTATAACGTAATAAAGAGCAATAGTCACAAAAATAATGCTTAGAATCAAATATTCATCTAAATCAGAGGATAAAATGCCAGCAGGGATTAATGCAAGGATAAAGAAGTATATGAAGTTGCCAAAAGTAGTAGCAATTGTAAAAGGCAAAATTCGGATCGTACTAAGTCCAGCTAAAATATTTACGAGGCTAGTTGGGACAAAAGGAAAGAGTCTTGCTTGGAATACGTAAGCAAAGCCATTTGCATCTACTTTTTCGATTATTTTCGCATCAAACTTATAAATAATCATGCTTTGGAATATGTAGCGAACCCCATAAAAAACGATAATAGAAGCGAGAACACTAGTAAACCAACTCCATAAAAAGCCATTTACAAAACCAAACAATGCAATATTTATAGTAATTACTAATATTAGCGGAAAAACAGTAAAAGAGTTTTGTATCACCATGACCAATGCCATAAAAAACAATGCATAAGCAATATTTTTATCTAGAAATGTTTTGGCTTTATCTACATCTCCATCTAAAAGGATACTAATTAGGTCTTGGTTTATTGAGAAAAAGAATATAAGGAACAGAAATCCACCGATTAAGATCCATTGTTTTTTGGAGAGAGTAGTTTTCTTTTTTTTCATAACTCACCTGTTCTTTCTAACTCGAAGTGCTGATATTTTATTCTTTTATGGTATCATTCTTTGCCTATTCTCAACACTTTGATGCATCGCTATATTACTATAACTAAATGGAGGTTATTTAATGTCACATAAAGGATTTAACGCCTACAACCAAGAACAATTTTTCACGAATTACTTTAAGAGGAGAGAACGTTCGGACAGCCCGAATAATGCGATTGAAGGACCGATGATTTTTGAAATGCTAGGAGATATTACTGGTAATTCCATACTAGATTTAGGTTGTGGTGATGGCTCATTTGGTAAGGATTTGATACAGAATGGAGCTACTGAATATATGGGTGTAGAAGGCTCCGAAAAAATGGTGGAAGCAGCCAAAGCGAATTTAAAGACGTTAAATGGCAAGGTGATTAAGGATACAATGGAGTCATATCCTTACCCAGATAAAGCGTACGACATAGTGACTTCTAGGTTTGCTATACATTATGTGTCAGATATAAATCAGCTATTCGACTCTATACATAAAAGTTTAAAGGATAATGGTAAATTCATATTTAGTGTCCAGCATCCTCTCACGACTTCTTCCTTTTTAAGCAAGCAATCTGGAGAGAAACGTGAGAATTGGATAGTGGACAATTATTTTCTAGATGGAGAAAGAGAAGAACCTTGGATCGATCACATAGTTGTAAAATTTCACCGTACAATTGAGCAATACTTTACAGCATTACGAGATAATGGCTTTACTATTTTAGAATTGCGAGAAGGTAATCCTAAACGACAACACTTTTCTAGTGAAGAAGAATTTAAACGAAGACAAAGAATTCCTGTTGTATTAGCCTTTGCGTGTGAAAAAAGTAAATAGTCAAAGGGCTTCAAAACCTCTTGTTTTAGATATTCTCCATGTAATAAGGATTAAATAACATGAACCAAGTAGCATGAGAATGGAGCCGCCTATGACCACTACTTTGACGGATACCCAGCTAGCAACTAGTCCGAATAGAAGGACTGCTACTATTTGAACAAAACTAGAAATCATCTCATATAAACTAGTGATGCGTCCCATCATATTAGAATGAATTCGTGATTGGATATATGTCATAAAACCAGTATTGGCGATGGAAAGACTGAATGATAATGCGAAAAACCCAATACTTGCTGCAAAATAGGAAGTTGAGAGACTATAAATAAAATATCCACTTGCTACAAAAAATGTCCCTACACCCATCATTGCTTTAGCTGATAGAAACCTTACCAACAAATTTGTACATATTGCGCCTAATAAAAATCCCAGTCCAGCTATACTAACAAGGGATCCATAGGCAGCATCCGTCAATAAGAGCACCTCCTTTGCAAAAGCAACTTCTGTGGAATCTAATGCTGCAGTTACTAGCATCGTCCCTTGGAAGGTCATATAAATGAAGAAAAAGGATAAGTATTTTTTACTGAAGTTCCAAACAGCATACCAATCTTCTCGCACCTCCTTTACGTGGAGGTGTTTTTTCACCTCAGGGATCGTATTAAGTATATTAGGCAGGAATATAGTCCATATACCGCAGCAAATAAAGATTAATACATTTATTACTAATGAAAATTCAAGTGGTGCAAGCATAAATAATATACCTGCCAGAAAAGGTCCTGTCACAAAGGCTCCCGAATGAACAAAGGTTAACACAGCATTAAACTTGTTTCGATCCTCTTCTGGTAACAATAAAGTCATATAAGTAAATGAGCTTGTTTCAAATATGGCACCTGCCATTTGTATAAATAACACCAGCAAATAGATAACCCATAAGGAATCTACAAAAAGCAGAGAGGCTACGAGAATAGCCCGGATAAAATCTAAAAATATCATCAAATGCTTAGTAGAAACACGGTCAATCATACTTCCAGCCCAAGGTCCAATTAACATACTAGCGAAGGGTTTAATTATATATAATCCAGTTACAGCTAATACAGACCCTGTTTTGTCCAAAATAATTAGATTAAGGGCAAGTAAATAAATCCACCCTCCAATGTTAGCTAGTCCGACTACACCTAAATAAAGAGCTCTAACTTTCCGCTTATTCATTTATATTCCTCCCGACATGTTTATTACTACAAATAAAAAAATCCCACCCCCAAGACGATTGTCTTGGGGACGAGATTAACATGTCGTGGTGCCACCCCAGTTTGCCCCATTGTCACCAAAGGAGCCTTTTCAAGTACGGCATAGAAAATGCTTATACTTTAGCTCTATAACAGGAGCACCCGTCACATCATACCCCGTTTTATACGAGTCCTATGTGAAGCTCAGAGGCTTGTTTCAGTAATTCCTTCTTCATCCCTTTTCAGCTACCAGGACTCTCTTTTGGAAGACTTTAAATTACTTACTCTTCTCTTCATCGCATTTAATTTACAATATCATACCATATATTTGGTTAATTTCTAGCTCGGCATATAAAATAGAATAAAAATAATTTAGATTACTCAAACTTTATATGAGAGGAGTGCAATTATTGAAGAAATTAAAGGAGTCTATTCAGCAATTTGCGTTGCCGATGTCCACGGATGAAGATTTAAATCCTTTATTAGAAGCAATTGGGGGAGCTAACATTGTTTTACTTGGCGAGGCGAGTCATGGTACCTCGGAGTTTTATAAGGTAAGAGCTGAAATTTCGAAAAGATTAATAAAGGAAAAGGGTTTTACTTTAATAGCGGTTGAGGGAGATTGGCCATCCACACAGCACATTAATCGATTCATAAAGGGTTATAGTAAGTACTCGGATGCTAAAGAAATGCTTAAGGCTGCATTTGAGCGTTGGCCAACCTGGATGTGGGCCAACGAAGAAATTGCTGAATTTTCTACATGGTTAAAGGACTATAATGGCCATAAGGAAGATAAAATTGGCTTTTATGGAATCGATGTATATAGCCTATGGGAATCTTTGGATGAGGTCATTCGATATTTAAAGGAAACCGATCCAAACGGAACGGAATTACAATTTGCACAAAGAGCTATTTCTTGCTTTGAACCATTTAATCGACATCCGGAAACATACGCACTTTCCACGTTAGACATTTCAGAGGCTTGTATAGAAGAGGTATCAAAGCTTATCAAGTCCATCAGAGAACACGAGGATAACTTTAAAGACGAAGGAGAAAATGACTTAAATTTGAAGATAAACGCTTTAGTGGCCCAAAATGCAGAGGAATATTACCGAGCAATGGTTCGAAGTGATGATTTGTCATGGAATGTCCGAGATGAGCATATGGTAGAGGCCATTAATGAAATAATGGATTACCATGGAAAAGATGCAAAAATCATTATTTGGGAGCATAATACGCATATTGGTGATGCGTCAGCTACAGATATGAAGGATGCAGGTATGTTGAATGTTGGACAAATCCTTCGTCTTCAAAATAGAAGAGACAATGTATTTGCGTTAGGCTTTGGTACTCATTCAGGAACAGTAATAGCTGCAGATGAATGGGACACCCCCTACAAAAAAGAAAAAGTTCCTCCAGCGAGGAAGGATTCCTGGGAGGATGTGCTCCACGATGCTGGAGGTGGAGACAAGCTATTACTCTTTAATAAAGATAATCGTGCTCTGTTCAATGAGTGGATAGGTCATCGAGCCATAGGAGTCGTTTATAATCCCTCTTTTGAGGCCTATGGTAATTATGTTCCTTCTAAAATAAGTGAAAGATATGATGCGTTTATTTACTTAGAGCAAACCAATGCTTTGAAACCTTTAAAGTAGAAAGTTAGAAGAGGTGATAAGGTCAGTGACTTTACACCTCGTTTTATTTTGTAGTAGGAAAAAAGACAGGTTTTTAGAAAGATATACATTTTGAACTTATTATTTTACTATTTCATGTTAAACTAACAAAAAAATAGATAATTTGGAGGTAGAGAATTGAAGGCTTGCAGAAAAGTACTTATTACATTAGTAGCTATCATCTTAACAGGAAGCGCTATATTTGTACCTAATCCGTCCATTTCATCGGTTGAGGCTGCTTCAACCTATACTAGTTTAACGAATAAATTAAATACAATAATGGCAGACAATCGAATGAAAAATGCAACTTCCAGTATTACAGTTCGCAAGGCTTCTACAGGAGAAATCATCTATGAACGCAATGGAAATAAAGGAATTACTCCTGCATCGTCCTTAAAGCTATTGACCGGAGCTACAGCGTTAGAAACTTTGGGAGAGGATTTCCGGTTTTCTACTGCTGTATTAACGAATGGAAAGGTAAGTAAGGGTACCTTGAATGGTAATCTCTATCTTAAAGGGCAAGGGGATCCGACTTTATTAAAAAGCCATTTTGACAATTTTGCCACAGGACTATCCAAACAAGGTATTAAGCATATATCAGGTAACCTAATTGGAGATGATACATGGTATGACAGCGTTGGGTTGTCCTCGGGGATTATGGCGGAGGACGTTCCTTATTATTATGCAGCCCCTATTTCGGCATTGACCTTATCTCCAAATGGAGATTTTGATGCAGGGTCTGTCATTGTGGAAGCTAAACCGACAAGCAATGGAAAAGCAGCCAGAGTAACGCTATCTCCGAATACAAATGTACTAAAGGTAGTCAATAAATCTAAGACAGTCCCT
The DNA here is from genome assembly GCF_938022135.1 of uncultured Psychrobacillus sp. Lineage (NCBI taxonomy): Bacteria > Bacillati > Bacillota > Bacilli > Caryophanales > Bacillaceae > Psychrobacillus > uncultured Psychrobacillus sp. The sequence goes on along the minus strand of NZ_CALIED010000006.1, from coordinate 23,915 downwards.
AAAGGAAGTAAAAACACGTTGAAAATCACTCGTGAGGTTGGAACAAACAAAGTGATTATTACTGGTAACTCTCCTATAGGAACTTCTGGATCCAAGGAATGGATTGCCGTCACAGATCCAACGATGTATGCACTGGACATTTTCAAAAGATCCTTAGCAGAGAAGGGGATTACCCTTGGGAAATCTAGTAAATTAGTGAAAGGGAAAACACCAGCTACCGCTAAGACCCTCCTTACAAGAAAGTCACAACCTTTAAAGGATTTAATCATTCCATTCATGAAGCTGAGCAACAATGTACACGCTGAGATTTTAGCGAAGGAAATGGGAAAAAAGGTTTATGGTGAAGGAAGCTGGGATGCAGGACTTCAAGTCATGCGAGATTATGCTTTCTCTGTTGGCATAGACACGTCCCAATGGAAGTTCGAGGATGCTTCTGGGCTATCCTACTCCAACAAAATTACATCAAGAGAGCTTTCACAATTATTGTATGTAATCAGAAAAGAGCCTTGGTACAACACCTATTATAAGAGTCTGCCTATCGCTGGATCTAAAGATCGCTACGTTGGTGGTACACTGCGCCACAGACTAGGAACAGCACCAGCTGCTGGAAATGTAATGGCGAAAACCGGGAGTCTTAAAAACATTAAAGCACTTGCAGGCTATGCGAAAACAAAGGACGGAGAGCTACTCATATTCACGGTCCTTACAGAAGACAATAAAGCGAGCACCGTACCTTCTATTGACCAAATAGCAACTGCCATAACAAACCATAAATAAAACAATGACAGCAATGTTACAGGTGCCTGGCACCCGTAACATTGCTGTTATTTTGTGTAGGTTGGTTTTTGTAATATAATGAGTGGGATAGTGAGGTGTTGGATATGGCTCGTGAAAGAAAATTTACTGATGAGCATTTGTTTAAGGAAACAAAGGAATTAATTATTCATGATGGCTATGAGGCTTTTACGTTTAGTAAGCTGGCTTCACGTCTGGGTGTTTCAAGAGGAAGTCTCTATAAATATTATGATAATAAAGATGAGTTAATTTCTGAGTTTCTGATGTATGAGATGGCTAGGTTTTTATCGGATTTTGATAAGTTGAATAAAAGTGCTGATTTCCAAACTCAGTTTAATGAGCTGATTGATTTTATTTTTGCGCATAATAATATTTACGAGGTATTGGATATCATAGGTCAAATTCCTGCACCGACGACAAAACGGGCATTGAATAATAAATCTAGAATAAGCGAATACTATATTAGTATGTACCAGCAATTTGAAGGGTTTATTGAGCTAGGAAGAAGAGAAGGTCTTATTAAGGAGCATTTGCCTACAGCAGTTTTACTTGGGATGATCTTTCAAATTATCGCGATTCCTAACCATTTTAATATTCCTGAAGGCGAGTGGGTGGCTTCTATTAAGGAAATCTTGAGCAGTGGAATGTTCAAGGTCGATTCATTGACAGGAAAATGATAGAAAAGGATAATGAAAAAGTAAAATGTTTTTTTATCAAAAGTGACACTAGTGTCACTTAATAAACCGAGTAGGGAGTGGAATTGTTGAAAAAGTTATTAGGAAGTGTCACTGATTTTGTAGCCACTAAAAAGGGTATGTGGATTACAATCGGAGCATGGATAGCGATTACGGTCTTACTAACAATATTTGCACCTGGGGCGGGAGACCATAAAGTATCAAGCGTCACGTCTCTTCCTGAGGATGTTCAATCCGTAGTGGCTCAAAAGCATATTGACGAGCACTTTAAGGATGCAGAAAGTCTTCCAGCTATTTTAGTACTACAATCCAAGGATTCAGAAATTGATGTAACTGCCCTTGGAGAAGCATTAGATAAAGTAAGTGCAGCAAATATTAAAGGTGTAAAGGAAGTTGTTCCTTTTAGCAGCCTGCCACCTCAGGCTCTAGCTGGTTTCTTCTCAGAGGACCAAAAGACAGCCGTTGTTCCGTTAAATTTTATAACCTCTTTAGAAACTGCTGAATTAGAAAAATCACTAGAAGAAATAAGAGATATAGTTTTGGAAGATGCGGGAGCAGATGTTTATATTACTGGCCCAGCTGGTATTGCGGTAGACACGACTAATTTGTTTGAAAGAGCAGATTTAGTATTGATTTTAGCTACTGTTGGTATCATTTTAATTCTATTAATCGTCATTTATCGATCTCCTTTATTAGCAATTATTCCATTATTGGCTGCAGGGATTGTATATCAGGTAGTTAATCAATTGTTAGGTATTCTCGGAGCAGGAGGTCTAGATTTAGCAGCTCAGTCATTATCTATTATGTCTATTCTATTGTTTGCAGCTACCATTGATTATTCTTTATTTGTTTTCTCTCGTTATCGTGAGGAACTGAAGAATTATGAGAGTAAGTTCGATTCGATGAAGTGGGCAATGAGAGAAACAGGAATACCTGTATTCTTTGCAGGTGGTACTGTTCTTGCAGCAATGCTAGTATTGTTCTTTGCGAGCTTCGGAGATTATAGAAACTTCGCTCCGATCTTTGGTACTACGATGTTTGTTATTATGTTTGCTTCTGTAACATTAATACCTGCATTGTTCACGTTATTTGGTCGCAAGTCGTTCTGGCCACGCATTCCTAAGTACGGTGAAGGGGAAGAGAAGGTCAGTAAACTATGGAGCAAAATTGGTTCATTCGTTGTAGGGAAACCAATTGTAGCGGCTCTAATCATACTTGTTATTTTAGTGGGATCTGCTTTGAATATGTTTAACCTTAAGTATGAGTTCGATACGATGAAATCCTTCCCAGAGGATATGCCATCACGTATGGGCTATGAGATTATAGAGGAAGAGTTTGCGAAAGGTGATTTAGCCCCAACAACTGTTCTTTTTGAATCAGAGGAAGAAGTAACGGAGGAAGTTCAAGCAAGTATTTTGGAGCAGCTTCAAAATCAAGAACTTGTAAACTCAGTACGTCCTACTGGTGTATCAGAGGATGGGTTAGCAGTGCAATACCAATTAACCTTTAAGGACAGTCCATATTCTACTGAATCAATGGATGCTCTCGAGAAAATGATAGAAGAGAAAGAGGATATCATTTCTGCATCGGATGCTAGTGGCGATCTTTATTTTGCAGGTGAGACAGCTGCTCAAGTGGATGATCGAGCTGTTAATGATCGTGATTTAATCATTATCGTTGTATTAGAAACGATCTTGATCTTCATTCTATTAATCGTGTTGACAAAGTCTATTAAAATGCCTATTTACATGATGGGAACCATTCTTTTATCATTCTTAGCTGCATTAGGCTTAGGAATGTTCTTATCTAATTTATTCTTTGATATTGATACCATTAGTAATCGAGTTCCATTGTATTCCTTTGTGTTCCTCGTTGCGCTTGGTATAGATTATAATATCATTTTAATATCTCGTTTTATGGAGGAACGTCAAAAGCATTCAGTGAAGGATGCTGTTCAAATTGCAGTTTCTCATACAGGAGGAGTAATTTCCTCTGCCGGAATTCTATTGGCAGCTACATTTGCTGTCTTAATGACTCAGCCAATTCAATTATTGTTCGTATTCGGCTTCATTGTTGCGGTAGGTATTATTCTCGATACCTTCTTAATTCGAGGTATTTTATTACCGGCTTTAATTGTCTTGTTTGAAAAGGATAAAAAGAATAAGTAGAAATAATGAAAGCTTGAACCGTTAGGGATTCTAATGGTTCAAGCTTTTTACATGGATGAAGGAGTAAAAAAATTATCCTTATCCATACTATAGACACTTATGGATGCAAAGACATTGAATGTATTTCAATAAGCTCTGAGACAGTTACAAACCGATATCCCTGCCGCTGAAGCTCAGGAAGTATTTCTTCCAGTGCTTTAATAGTTTGAGAACGGTCCCCTCCAGAATCGTGGAATAAAACAATGTTGCCTGGCTTCACACCTGATAATACTTTTTTAACAATTTTCTTTGTACCTGGTCTTTTCCAATCCTCTGTATCCTGATGCCAAGACCACATAATTACTTTATAACCTTCATCAATCGCAGTGTTAATAATTTTGTCATTATACTGGCCACCTACTGGCCGATAAAAAATGGGGTAGGTTCCTGTTATTTTATGAACTATATCATTTGTCTTTTCTAATTCTTCCTTTAGCTTAGCTGGGGAAATGGTTAGTGGATGTGTATACGTATGGTTGGCGATCTCATGTTCATCTGTCCCCATTCTAGAAACAACCTCTGGATACTTCTCAACTCTTTCGCCAATAACAAAAAAAGTTGCTTTTGCATCATAGTTTTTTAATAAATCTAAAACCTGCGGTGTATATGTAGGATGAGGACCATCATCAAAGGTAAGGGCGATCACCTTCTCATCTGTTTTTATCTCCCACATAACATAGCCCTTCTCTTCGTAATAAGGTCGCCCCTTATCCATGGCGGAGGTAGTATAACCAATGCCAAAAAGCACAAGGAATACTACTCCAATTTTAATGACAAGTGACTTCATTTATATTCCTCCTTGTAGCATATTTGGCGGAAGTATTATTTAAGTTATTGTTGCCCTAGCAAATAAGAATATACCAGACCAAACACTCCCATTAAATGCAAGATGACTACTGGCGCGATGATTACAGAATGATTACAGGTGCCTGGCTCCTGTAATCATTCCGCAATCTAAAAAAATGCTTGGGAACTAGATTTGACTAGTCACCAAGCATTTCTATTTAGAATATTTTTTTCTGATCTCTATCTTCTATAAGTAATTCCACCGATTCTCTAAATCTTAAGGAGTGAATATTTTCCCTTTCTCTAAGGAAACGAAGTGCATCACTTACACCTGGATCATCACAAATGTCGATTAACCATTGGTATGTCGCGCGTGCTTTTTCTTCTGCGGCAATATCCTCATATAAGTCTGCAATTGGATCACCTTTTGATTGAATGTAAGTAGCGGTAAAAGGAACACCACCAGCATTTTCATAGAATAAAGAGTGCCCATGATTAACAAAATGAGGTCCAAGGCCAGCTTTTTCTAATTGCTCAGGAGTTGCATCCTTTGTTAATTTATAAATCATAGTAGCAAGCATTTCTAGGTGAGAAAACTCTTCTGTTGAAATGTCGGTAAGAATTCCAATTACTTTATCAGGAACCGTGTATCGCTGGTTCATATAGCGCAAAGCAGCTGCGAGCTCTCCATCGGCTCCACCGTACTGTTCCATAAGATATCTAGCAAGCATTGGGTTGCATGTCGTAACTTCTACAGGATAAAGCAGCTTTTTCTCATAAACCCACATTAGTTTTCTCCTTTCAAATTTGCCATGGCCATGGAGTAGAGTTCCAGCGCCAGCCAACATCTAATGCTTGCTTGGAGGGAGTAGTCATTAATGAAAGCGGACCATACTGAGCTTCATATTTCTTCCTTACTGCAGCTGCATTTTTTATAGCCATACGCCATTGCTCCAAAGCATCTAAATCATCTGGATGTGTATCGGTGTAGAGAGTCAGCTCTACGACAACAAAATCCATTTGCTGGACTTGTTTTAATAGATTCCATTGGTGATCGCTTGATGTCATGATATTCCCTCCTCCCTATAAAATCCATCGACAAACTGTGGCCATAAAGAGCCTTGCATTAATGCATCTGCTGGTGTATTTTGCGGTAATCCAGGTTGTTGAAAATTAGTAAATAGCTGTGGAGGAAGCACAAACTTTCTAACTAAAATAGGGGGGCAAGGATCCCGTGGAGAAACGTATGGCTTATAACTACCCCGAAACTGCCAATTTTCCATCTTTAATCACTCCTTCAAACCAACCTATGTAAAAAAAAATATAATAAGACTAGAAGGACAACCCAAAAAACAATTTTTAATAACCACTGCAGCGTCTCGGCAAGGCAAGGGATATAAAAAATGTTACAGGTGCCTGGCACCTGTAACATTCTCGATTCTTTAAATACTTTTACAAAAAAAGACCACCTAAGAAAGGATGTCGGTAAACGGGCTTTAGAAAAGCTTTAGAATTTAAATTCCTAGAAAAAACAAAACGAATGGAATAGTAAGGATACTGAGAATAGTAGTTATAAAGGTTGTAAAGGATACTAAATCTGGTTCAGTTCCAAATTGTAAAGAAAGCATCGTGGTGTTTGCAGCTGTTGGCATGGCAGCTTGAATGATAAAGACTGTTTTAAGTAAGTCATTTACCGGTAGAAAAAACATAATGGCTGCTGCTAGTAAAGGTGAAACAAACATTCGAACAACCGTTGCTGTCGTAACAAATCGATATGCAACTTTTTTCCTTGAAATCACTGCCAATTGCATACCGAGCACAAGCATGACGGTCGGAATAGAAGCATCTGCAGCTAGTCCCACACCTTCCATTACTGACTGAGGAACAGTCACATTTAGCACTTGAAGGAGAACTCCCAGTAAGGATGCATAAACTAATGGCATTCTTAAAACCTTATGTACAGCTTGCTGCCAGGTAGCTTTCTCCTCTCCACCTAAAGAGGCAAAAAAGATTCCAATGGTGTTCATGATCAAACCGTGGAAAACCATTATCACAACAGCATAATCAAATCCAACAGCCCCTAAAGCAAAGAGAACAACTGGTGCCCCGTAGTTCCCGCTATTAGGAAAAACACTCCCTAAAATTAATGCTGCTAACTGAGGACGAGTAGTCTGCATAAAAAGCGAAGAAAGCCACACGACTCCCAATAAGCAAAAGGTTAAAAAGAGACATGCTCCTAGAATATATACATAATCAATCGACAACTCATGCGTATAAAACGTACGAAAAGCTAAGAAAGGAGACATAAGATAAAGCGCAGCTGAAGAAATAGATTTAATATCAAACCCTATCAACCTCTGTCCTATAAAACCAATAAAAAAGATAATAAAAACCGGCAAAATAATCAGCAATAAATCCATCCAAACCCACCCCTTAACCATTTCTCAAATATTACAGGTGCCAGGCACTTGTAACATAAACAAAACAGAAACAAAACAAAAACAAAGACAAAAAAACAAAAAACTAGTCCGGTATCCGTAATATATATAACTATATCATTTGTGGAATCTTTTTTCTGAAATAGTTTTATGGTTATGTTAAAATTATATCGTATTATACGATATAAAAACGGGGGATAAAAAATGAGTATACAATCAAATCAACTAAATGAATATTGGACTGACATTTATTTTTATTTACATTATCCACATGTGGATAAAATAACTCATCAAGCAGTACGAATACTTCAACTTCTGGATAAACATTCGGACGCTGGAATTAATGAGGTAGCAAAGGTTTTAAAGATTTCACATAACACGGCCTCCGAGCATGTCAAAAGGCTAATTGAGAAAAATTACATAGTTAAAGAGAGAAGTGGAGAGGACCAGAGAAGAGTTATTCTTCGATTGACCGGATTAGGATCCGATGTTTTATATCGAAACACAAGTCTGGATGATCAAAAATTATCGAAAGTCTTAGATCAACTATCGCAGGAAGAAAAAATAATAATTGAAAAAGCATTTCAAACCTTAAGTGAGGTAGCAAAAAAATGTACATTTTAATGAAGGTTATTATATCCGCTATTATCATAGCTATGGTAACGGAGATTTCGAGGAGATTCCCCACCTATGGAGGTATTATTGCAGCATTGCCTTTAGTGAGCTTACTTAGTATTGTTTGGTTGTATGTTCAAGGAGAGCAATCCTCTACGCTGAGCAAGTTCGCTTTAGGAGTGCTTTGGGGATTCCCAGCCACCGCTGTAATGCTACTGATTGTATATCTGGCATTACAAAATTCGTTGCATCTTTTTGTTTCCATTTTGCTAGGGATTGCTGGGTGGCTGTTCTTCTTATACATACAAGAAACCGTGGTTACTTACATTAAGCACATCGTCTAATGAGAGGCTGGTGTTAAACCAGCCCCTCATTCATATCGAACACCATTAGAAAGAACTGCTAATATACCCCAATCTAATACTATAAAAGTTTTGTTTTCTTTTACAATTATTTTTTTCTTTATGAATGAATGGATTATACGATTTAAATGCCGTTGAGTTGTTCCAATAAGGGAGGCAATTTCCTCTGTTTGGTTGGTCGTTATCTCTCTACCAAAATGATTATGGTTATCTCTAGTAGTTAATAAGTAGCTTGCAAACCGAGCTTCTACTGTAGCTAACAAGTTTACTCTAGAAGCTGTTGTACACGTTTGTAGTTTATAGGCTAAATGCTTCGATAATTCCCTTAAAAATAAAGGATCCTCCATTAAATATAATTCTATCGTTTGCTTGTCTAAAAATAATAAAGAGGTTTCTTCTACTGCTTCCACCTGTGATTGTATTTCTACCTTTTGAAAGAGTTCTATATCTCCAAAAATTGCTTGAGGATGACAAAAGCGTAATAATAATGATTTTCCATTTTCTAAGCTAGTGGTGACCTTTGTCTTACCACTTACTTGAAAATAAATTCCATCCAATTCATCTTCTTCTTTAAGAATAACTTCACTGGGACTATAGGAACGAAGGTGAAAGGACAGATTTTGGAGAGACGTAACTTTCTCCTGCATATTAAATTGGGATAAATACTGATCAATGATTTCTAAGGTCTTGATAATTTTCATCTTTTCCTCCTTTTTGGACATATGTCCTTTTTTAATTATATAGCAAAGCGATATGATTATTTTATAGAGGGGGTTAATGAAATGAAGTTTATTTTTGATTTAGATGGAACGATATGCTTTCAAGGGAAGCCTTTATCTAATGCGATGGTACAGGCATTGGAAGAATTATTGGAAAAGGGGCATGAGGTAATTCTAGCCTCAGCAAGACCGATCCGAGATTTACTGCCGATACTTCCTAGGCATTTCTATCAGTTGCCTATGGTAGGAGGAAATGGAGCTTTTGTAGCCAAGGAGGGACAAATCATTTCAAGTACTCATTTTGATAAGCAAACATCGGAAAAAATTATTCAGCTCATAGAAAAATATAAAGCTCAGTACCTAGTGGACAGCGAGTGGGACTACGCCTATACAGGAGACGAAAACCATCCAATTAGGATGAATTTAGATACATTACAACAAGCTGAAAAAGTGGAATTACATAAGTTGAATAAAGTAGTAAAAGTAGTCATTTTACATAGCAACAATCAAGAAAACCTATTACATGAACTTAAACAGCTCCCAGTAGAAATTTGTAACCATGGCCGGGAAGGAATTTTAGATATAAGTCCATTGGGTGTTGATAAATGGAATGGACTCCAAAAGCTTGGAGTCCTAAGTAAGCAATTTATAGCATTCGGAAATGATGCAAATGATATTCCTATGTTTCTCCAGGCACAAAGCTCTGTTTGCATTGGAAATTATGAAGAGCTAATTAAGATTGCCACAGCACAGGTGGCAAATGAGGAAGCGCTTGTTTTGAATAAACTAAAAGAAATTGCAAAAGAATTGTAGACAAAAACCCATTTGAATCAATTGACATTTTTTATAGTCATTTTGACAATTATAGTTGTCAAAATGACTATAATTGTATATATTGGAAAAGAGGAGGCGGGGAATGGTGAAAAGCCGTTTAAAGGAGTTAAGAGCAAGAGATGGACTCAATCAGACTGAACTAGCTAAGTTAGCTAAAATTTCTAGGCAAACTATTAGCTTAATAGAGCGAGAAGAATATATGCCTTCTATATTAATAGCTGTACGTATAGCTAGAATTTTTAATGAGCCTGTAGAAAATGTCTTTTTAATAGGGGAGGAAGAATAATGAAAAAGATGTTCACAACAATTGTTAGTTTACTGCTCGGAGGGGTAGCTGGTTTTACGATCACCTATGCTATCATGATGGGCAAAGATCAGGGTCGCGAGGCATGGGACCATCCTGTAAATCTGATTTTATATATTGTTTTGGCTATGATTCTAACTCTTTTAGTAATCGGTCTTGTGTTTATAAGGAAGATAAAAATAGTTAATTCCCAAACATTTGATGGGGAACAAGAGGATTTAATGGAAGAGTACAAATACAAAAAGGTCGCTGATTTGGGTATAGCTGCTAATATTTCACAGGTCTTATCTATATTAGCGGTTGCAGTTTCTATTCTAATGACAAACAATACAATTTTACAAATTGGTTTTATACTTTTGTTCATAGCTAGCTGGACCATTCCGATGTTTAGTGCAAATTTTATAAAGACAAGTTATCCAGAAAGAAACCTTCCGAGCATCCAATCAAAGGACTATGAGCAACGGCTTATGGACTCTATGGATGATGGGGAGAAGTACGTGACCTTACAAGGACTTTATAAATCGCATCGATTATTCAACCTGTTTATGCTCACTGGTATTAGTTTAGCTGTTGCATTTTCTTACTTTAGCGAGCAATCGCAAATTTTTTCTATAGCAGTAATGTGCTTAGTCTTGCTGGTAGTGAACACAAGCTATTTAGTAGTTGTACGCAATAAATAAGGGGGATTTTAAAAATGACAACGGGACAATTGCTTTTATGGATAATAGGTTTATCTATACTTTTATATTTTATTATCAAGTGGGGAGTAAAAAATGGGATTAATGAGTCTATGTTAGTCTCAGAGGAAGCTAGAAGGAAATATCGACAAGAACAAGAAGACAAGGTGCAAAGGTCCATAGACGATTTAAAGAACTAAGATTTCTTATTTCGGTATGCCACCACCACAGAAATCCAAGCAGCCATGATGGCTTATCTTTTATACTTGCTCGCTGTTTGTTTATTAAAATAAAAACTGATACCTGTCTCTAAAATAAGACAAGTATCAGCAACTTAGTTATCCTGCATGGGACCATGTAGTAGGGGTTCCTGCTTTTGGGCAGTTTGGAAAAGTAGAGCCAGCCTCTAGAAAAGCTTCATCTCCATCTTCATCCACATAGCGACCGGATGTTAATACTTCCTGCCCTGAGCTGTGGGTATGACTTTCAGAGCGTTTCCAATACGTAACTACTTCCGTGTCGGGACAGGAAGGGAACTTCGAACCTTTTTCTAAAGTTCTAGTACTACCAGACTCACACGTATAATTACCGGTTTCTTCTACGACATCATCTGTTGTATATTCATAAACTTTACTCATCATACATTCCTCCCATATAGAACTGATATCTTATTTAAATAGATACCCTAACAGGCAAATGTAAAAACATTTCTACTAACGTTATTCACATGTGGGTAAGTCAGTTCCAGACATCCTTTGCTATTTGGACTACATGGCGAATTTTTGCCCATTGTTCCTCTTCAGTTAATATGTTTCCTTCCTCAGTAGAAGAAAATCCACATTGAGGACTCAAGCAAAGCTGTTCTTTTGGTACATATTTAGTAGCATCTTCGATGCGAGCTTTAACTAATTCTTCTTCCTCTAGGTCTCCATGCTTAGACGTAATCAGCCCTAGGACAATATTTAAATCCTTTCGATTAACATGTCGTAAAGGCTCGAAACCACCAGAGCGCTCATCGTCAAATTCTAAAAATAAACCATCCACATGTAATCCACCGAATATAGTTTCTGATACTAACTCATAGCTTCCGCTTGTAATATAAGTGGATCGGAAATTTCCCCGACAAATATGCATGGTCACTAGCATATCGGCTGGTCTTTTAGAAATAGACTCATTAATAGCCCTTGCAGAAAGGGATAAGGCTTGCTCTAGCGATAACCCCCTGTCCTTTAAGGAAGCGAGGCCTTCCTCGGAAAAGGAGGTAGCCCATGAAGTATCATCAATCTGAAGATAAAGACAGCCCTCATCGTAAATTGCCTGGATAAACCCTTGATAAGCTGTGATTAAGTCAGAAAATAATTCCTCATCATTGTTATACACACCTTCCTCAATTGCAGCTCGGTAATAAAGCATGTTCGGACTAGGAATAGTAAATTTTACAACAGCATCCCCAGCTGCTTCTTTTAAAAACTTGAAATGCTCAATCATGTAATGGGTACTAAAGCCAATCTTTCCTGTCACCTTAATACCATGAGCTTTTGTTTGCACCCCTTTAAAGGAGAGTCCCTGATCGGTTTCATAAAATTCCACGCCATCTAGTCCGCTTAAAAAATCGAAATGCCACCATTTTCGACGAAATTCTCCATCTGTGATAGAAAGTAATCCAGCTTCCTTCTGTTTTTCTATGAGTTTAATAATCTCTTCATTTTCCACTTGAGTTAGCTGCTCTTGGGAAATATCTTTTTGTTCAAATTGAGCCCTTGCTTGCTTTAAACGTTCCGGTCTCAGGAAGCTTCCAACGTGATCTGCTTTGAAAGGTGCTTTTACAAGTAATTGATTTGTCATATTAAATTCCTACCTTCTATTTATATTATGTTGCGATTACTACTGTCTATAAAATCAAATAAAAAGAGGGCTCGCTTCATAAGAAGAGAACCCTCAATATATATTGAAGTCATTCTTCTTATCTTCAAGACTTAATGTCTATTGGATTTAGCACCACACCTAAAAGGCTGGTTGCTGAGACATCATAGGGCCAATCCCTCCGTCTCTCTTGATAAGAAATAAAATATTAAATTATCTAAATATAATAAAAATAAGTTTAACATGGGCTTTAAACAATTTCAAGGGCTACCTTACTTAGGGATAGCTACCCAGTGACCGTCGGATACCTCAACCAGCTCAGAATTCTTTAATTGATACTTGTCAGTAACATTAGACTCTTCCATGAGCACACGCTTTTTCTTGGCCTCTACTTTTGGGTCAGGGATTGGAATGGCTGCTAAGAGAGACTTAGTGTACGGATGCTGTGGATTAGTATAAAGCTCCTCACTTTCTGCTAGCTCTACAATTTTTCCAGAATACATGACAGCAACGCGATCACTTATATGTTTTACCATGGACAGGTCATGTGCGATAAATAAGTATGTCAGGCCTAGTCTGTGCTGTAAATCCTCCAAAAGCTCTACAATCTGTGCTTGTATAGAAACATCTAAAGCCGATAGAGGTTCGTCACAGACGATAAAATCAGGCTCAACCGCAAGTGCTCGAGCGATACCTATACGTTGTCGCTGTCCACCAGAGAACTCATGTGGATAACGTAATGCATGCGAGGGCTCTAAGCCTACCAATTCTAGTAATTCCTCTACCCGCTTCTTTCTCTCCTCTGCATTTTTGCTCAGACGATGAATATCTAATGCCTGCCCAATAATGTCTAGCACCTTTAAACGAGGATTTAAGGAAGAGTAGGGGTCCTGGAAGATGATTTGCATATGCCGACGCATCGTTTTAAGCTCATTTTTACTTAAACGATTAATGGCCATTCCTTGATATAGCACATCTCCATCTGTAGGCTCATGCAATCGAAGAATCGCCCGACCGGTAGTAGATTTACCTGAGCCTGATTCTCCTACAAGACCAAGAGTTTCCCCGGGCTTTATAAAGAAGCTAATATCGTCAACCGCTTTTAAGACATTCCCGCGACTTACTTGAAAATGCTGTTTTAAAGATTTAACTTCCAGCAGTGGCTTTCCATTTTCTAATCCAATAGAACGAAGAGGAGGTTTCTTCGGCTTTTTCTTCTCGTCTAAACGAGGTAAGGCATTTAATAGTTTTTTCGTATAGTCATGCTTTGGGTTAGCAAAAATTTCTTCGGTAGTTCCTGTTTCAACGATTTCTCCATTTTTCATCACAGCTACACGGTCACACATTCCAGCGACAACTCCAAGGTCATGAGTAATTAAAATAATAGAGGTCCCAAAGCGCTTCTGCATATCCTTCATTAAATTTAGTATTTGAGCTTGAATGGTCACGTCTAACGCAGTAGTTGGCTCATCTGCAATAAGTAGAGTAGGCTTACATGCTAAAGCAATGGCAATCATAACTCTTTGACGCATACCACCAGAAAACTCATGCGGATATTGGTTATAACGTTCTTCACTATTTTTAATTCCTACAAGCTTGAGTATCTCAATAGCTTGTGCCTTTCCCTCTTTTTTCGAGAGCTTTTGGTGCTTAATAAGGCTTTCTGCTATTTGAACGCCGATACGAATGGTTGGATTTAAAGAGGTCATTGGATCCTGAAAAATCATACTGATATCTCTTCCTCTAATAGCTTCCATTTCCTTCTCTGTTTTTGTGTGGAGTTGTTCCCCTAAAAACTCAATGGAACCATTTTTCATGAAGGAAGGAGGAGAAGGTAAAAGGCGCATAATGGAACGGGCCGTGACGCTTTTTCCACTTCCAGATTCTCCGACTATGCCCAATGTTTCTCCTTTTTTAACCTCAAAGCTAACACCTCGAACAGCCTCAAATTCATTGTCATTTGTTAAAAAGGAAATCTGTAAATCCTCTACTTTTAAAATAGTTTCCATGAAAACCACCTATCTGAATGAAATCTTCGTATTGTTTATGATTCATGCTCTGTTGTTAGAGAGCGTATATTTAAAGTAATATGAGCGGTTTCTACAAAAAAGAAGACTAAACACGCACATTAGTGGCGCATTTAACCCTACTCTAAATAGACTAAATAATTTGCGTTGACTTAATGGTAGTTCGAATCTATACTATACTATACCACTCGGATTTATACAATATGGAGAGGGGGGATTTAGTATGGGAAGAAAACTTTCTTCCAACGCATTTAGTTTTACCTACGGAAGACTACAACATCATTCCTTCTATAGTATTTTGTTATTTTTACTTGGTTTGCCGGTTCATATAATTACTTTTATACTCTTTTACTTAAAAAAACAGAAGGATCCTCATTCTTCCTTAAAAAGTGATTTAAAGTCTGCACTTGAGACAAGGGGAGTGCGAGAGGAACTGTACGAAGAGTATAAGGAACAATATGAACGAAAGCATGCCTTTTTTAATGAAAAAATTAATAAAGAAAAAATGACGGCGGAAGTAAATAAACTAGTAGAAGATCGAATAGAAAAGCTTGTATCTACTGAAATGGAAGAAATACATCAGTTAAAAGGCACGAAGCCTCTTACTTATACATCCTATTTTCAAAGTCTGTTAGAAAATACAACATTTCTCATTATTTCATTTATACCAGGCTTACTGATGTACCTTTTGTTAGGTATATATAGTAATGCGTTCAGTAAATTTATTTTTGAGAGACTTATTATGAGTGTCTTTGTGATAACGGGTGTTTCCATTCTAGTATTTACTATTTTATACTTGTCACCATTTGATCCAGCTGCCAATCTTTTAGGGGAAAGTGCAACGAAGGATCAGATTGCTGCATTCAACCAAATGCACGGGTTAGACTTACCTTATTTACATCAGTTATGGAACTCGGTAAAAGGCATCGTAACATTTGATTTAGGAGCATCCTTTACGGGAAATGAAGATGTCGCAACAAGTATTGCAAACAAGTTTCCAGTTACGCTAATGATTGCTATCTTTTCTTTAGTGATGGCTGTAGTGATCGCGATCCCAGTAGGAATCATATCTGCAACAAGACAAAACTCGTTCTTAGATTATTCCTTTATGTTCATTGCTTTGATCGGCTTGTCCATCCCTAACTTTTGGCAGGGGCTTATCTTCATCTTGAACTTTTCTATTAAGCTACAATGGCTTCCAGCAACCTATAGTCCTCAAAACTATTTGTCGATTATTATGCCTGTAGTTGTGCTCGGAACAGGTCTTACTGCTTCGGTAGCGAGAATGACACGTTCATCCGTTTTAGAAATTATAAATGAGGATTATATAATTACGGCAAAAGCAAAAGGCTTAAACCAACGCCAAGTGCTTTGGAAGCATGCAATAGGAAATGCAATGATTCCAATCATTACGGTTATCGGACTACTGTTTGGTGGAATGCTAGGTGGAGCAGCTGTTACAGAGAAAGTATTCAATATTAGTGGTATTGGGAGTTATATTGTCGACAAACAGTTTATACCCGATATCCCAGCCATTATGGGTGGAGTTATTTATATTGCAATAACCATTTCCTTAGTGAACGTGCTCATCGACATTTTATATGCATTTTTTGATCCGCGTATAAAATCTAAGATGAAGCAACTGTAAGAAGTAGGTGTAAAAGTGGTATCTAAAAAACAACATGCACTAAAGCTGTCACGAGAATATACTCAGGCAAACTTTGCTGGAGTATTATCTCTTCTACTGACAATAGTTTTATTGTTTAATAGCTTTAATTTTGATATGGGTACGTTAAAGCCAATTGCTAGTAGTGTTTCAGCTATATATGCATTTTTTACAGCGATTCAGTATTTTATAATCTGGAGAATGAAGCGAGAGCTTTTGAGTTTAGGGCATTTAAAAAATGCTACTAGAAGGCTTGGCTATGTCCAAGTAACCGCTCTATTAACTGGTAATATCTTCATAGCATCATTCGGTTTTAATTTGATCAAGGAGAAGAAAACACCAGAATACACATTCAGCATTTGGATGATTTTCAACCAGCTGTTTATTCTAGTTATTTCTGCATTAAATCTCTTTAAACCATATGTGTCGGACACTTTTTTACCTGCAATGGGTGCTTTACTCGTCATTTTAATTATCCAAGTGTTTACTTTGGTGGCTGTAGCTAGGTATGTCAGTGATGAAGGCGCGCCTGGGTGGATGCAAGGCTTAGCGATTGTATTAATTATCACTTCGTTGACAGGTAATATTTTCAACTTACTGCTTGGCGTTAGCTTAATCATTAAAACGCGTAGTAACAGTCTGTCACGAATAGTGAAGTGGAACACAATGTGGGATAAAATCACTCGTAATTCTACAGCTATACTAGGAATGTTCTTTATCGTTCTTATGTTCGCGTTATCAGTGTCTAGCCGTTTTACTTTTGACTATGATATGGCAGTAGAGAATAACTATGAGGCACTGCTTCAGTCGCCAAGCTTGGAATATCCGTTCGGTACAGATAATTATGGCAGAGATGTATTTTCTCGAATTATCTTCGGGGCGAGAATTTCTCTAATTGTAGGCTTTGCTTCTACGTTAATACCATTCATAGTGGGAGGGGCATTAGGAGCATTGGCTGGATATTACAGCAAACGTACAGATAACATCATTATGCGTTTGCTTGATATTTTGTACGCAATTCCAGGGATATTACTTGCCATTGCAATTATTGCAGCATTCGGAGCAAATACTACGAATCTTATACTAGCTTTGAGTGTTGGTTCTATTCCGACATATGCTCGAACAATGCGAGCGAATGTGATGATGGTCTCGAATTACGAATATGTAGATTCTGCCCGAGCTTTAGGGGCTTCCAATCTATCGATCATCTTTAAGCAAATTGTTCCAAATTCCCTTGCACCTATGATTGTCAAAGCTACACTTACAATAGGTACAGCAGTAATTGCAACGAGTAGCTTGAGCTTCTTAGGTCTTGGAGTAGAGCCACATATACCTGAATGGGGCAATATTTTAAAAATAGGTAGTACTTATTTAGAGTCTAATTCCTATTTGGCGATTATACCTGGCCTTGCAATTATAGGTCTCGTATTATCTTTTAACTTTTTAGGCGATGGACTTAGAGATGCATTTGATCCGAGAATGGATTAAAGCAAGCTCAACAAGGAGGAAAAAGTAATGAAGAATACAAAAGCATTATTGGCTTTATTGTTAACGCTAGTTTTAATATTGGCAGGTTGTGTAAACACAAAATCAGACGTAGATAAAGCAACAGACAAATCTGATTCTAAAACAGAGCAGGGTAAGGTAGTAATTGAGCTGTTAGGGATGAGCACTGGAGAAGCGGACATGAATATTGTACGTGACCAGTTAATCAAAAATGGCTTCGATGTGAAATTAAATATTCAACCAGACTACGGTAGCTTCACTGCGCAAAAAGATGCAGGAAACTATGATTTAGCTTTATCTAGCTGGACGACTGTAACGGGTAACCCCGACTATGCAGTACGTGCGCTTTTTAAAACAGACGGTGATAACAGCATTATGTCTGACAAAAAAATCGATGAGCTGATTGAAGAGGCTAGCACAGAAACACCGGAAGAGTACACAAAAACATATAAAGAGTTCGAGGATCTTTTAGTCCTAGAAAAAGCATATATTGCACCGTTATATAATTCTTTTAAAGCGCAAGGAGTAAATAAAGAAGTATTGAATGCGGATACTGTGAGATTGGCTAAATCTCGTGCAATCGCTTGGGAAACAATTGACTTTGTAGATGCTTCTAAAAGAGATTCTGCACCACTGATCATGCAACAGGGAATGGCATCCTTAACTTCATTAGATCCTATTAAAGGAAATGATGGTTCTATTAATACACTAAATACAAATATGTACGTTCGTTTAGTTAACTTAACAGACGATGATAAAGTAGTTTCCGACGGTTCTCTTTCATTGAACCATGCAATCGCAGATGGCAATAAAGATTATTACTTCTTACTAAGAGATGATATTAACTTTGCAGCAGTAACAGATAAAAAAGCAGTTGATACGGGAGAACGCGTAGGGGCAGAGGATGTCGTATTCTCGATGAACCGTGCAAAAGACAGCAAATCAGTTCCAGACCATCGCACATATAGCTTACACGAAAGCATGGAAAAGATTGAAATCGTATCAGATCTTTCAGAGCTTGATGTGAAGCAATCTGGCAGTGATATTACAGTGAAGGAAGCTTTAGAAAATAATGTGGATACAGCAATTTCAGAGCTAGTGACAGATAAAACACAAGCAGATGCAGCTAAAGGGAAATACCAAGTAGTTAAAATTACAACGACTAATCCATTCCCACAAGTTTTAAATTATTTGGCTCATCAATCTGCAGGGATTGTGTCTAAAAAACAAGTAGAGAGCATCAACACTTACGATGTTGCTACCTTCGATGTAAACAAAGATATTCCTTACGGGGATCAAAATACAGTAACGGAAGGTGCTTCTTACAATAATACGTTATATGCTAGTGGGCCTTACATCTTATCCCACAAAAATGATTATGAGGCAGTATTCGTAAAAAACCCAGCTTATATGCAAGGAACTGAAAACGAGCCGAAGATTGCAAACGTAACCGTTCGTTTCATTGCAGATGCAGATAGCGCGCTATCGGCTCTTCGCAACGGAGAGATTCATATATTTAATGGAGTTCCTGAAACAAAATACAAATTAGTAGAAGATGATAGCAAGCTAACTCTTCAGAAAAACGATAGCAATGCTGTAAGTTATCTGCTATTTAATACAAAAGGTCGTGATGTATCAGAAAGCGAATCTTTACGTAAAGCGATTCTGTACTCGATCAACCAGGATGAAATCATTAACTATTACCAAGGAAACAAGAAAAAAGCAGTATCAACTGTAAGTCCTCTTGTAGAAACGGGTAACGAGCTTAAGGCAGATGCTGCTAAGGTAAATGAGTACTTAGAGGCTTTTAAAGCAGGTAAATAAATAATATTAAAAGGCATACTCGTGTAAGCGGGTATGCCTTTTTTGTTAACTTTATTTTTAAAATTGAGCTAGAATATTTTTTCCTAGCTCATGTTCCTTTAATATTGTCTTTGACTAACGCAACAGTTAGTTTAGGCGTAACATTTCAAAAAAAACTAAGCTCATGAAAAATCAACTCTAGCTTTTAACAGAGCCTTTTAAATTTACGCGTGTAAAAGAACTCAAGACTCTTTTCAAAAAAGGTTTTCGGACTTTCTTTTTTCTAGATAGGTAGTTATGTCCTAATTTAGATTGTCTTACTTCCTTTTCCAAGTCAGCCATTCGTTGCTTTGCATATTCTATATCATTAATCGAAATCATTATTTTTCTCCTTAAGGAGAAGTCCAATTATATTGTTAAGGTGTGGCTAGCACCATTCCTGTTAGCCACTTTTCACTTAAATAGTGTGTTGGCAACTCCAATTTATTTTTATCTACAAATTTATTAATCTGCTTATCACTCTTTTTTGATATCATCATTTCTTTTCCTCCTTTATTTATTGTTTACCGATTAAACTATTAGCATCATTTTTGTCGACTGGGGTTTTTCTTTCCCCAACCATTGCTATCCACTTTCGAGAGATTCCTTTTTTAATAACTTTCTTCGCTGTTCCATGATCATCATCACCAGCACTCCTTTTCTTATTATTTTGTTTATATATGCAACACGCAATGCGTGAAAACACCAAAGTAATTAAAAATGCACAAAAAAGAGCCCACGCTTCTTTACATAAGCGTGGGCTCATAGAAAAAAACGGCATAACATGCCGTCAGTATTAATTATTTACAAAAATAATAATTAGCTGTTGGGCACGAAATCAATATACGATTATTTTTTGAAGTTTTAAATGTAGTCATTTTCCGTACCTCCATTTCTAATTTAAATATCTAACTACTTGAGGATATCATTGTTTATTTCTGAATGTCAACATATTTCTGAATATTATGTACAAGATTGTATCTCAGTAGCTTCACATCCCAATTTGTTGCTGATTATTTTTCTACTAATATCCACCGATTAAATCCTATTTTTTTTCACATAGGATAAGCTATATTTTGTCCTAAAAGATACAACTGTATTACGGAGACTAAAAATTTACAAATCTTTTTCGATCAAGCTATTATCCTCCTTAAAATATATAAGCATACAAAGACCCACGTGTCCTCTTCGGCTATTTGAAATATTTTTAGAAAAATTCAAACTTTGGGTGTTTGGGAATCGTTTACTATATAGAGAGAGGAGCTTGCGATTTTGTTGACTGTTTATGAACTAAGAGAATTAATGTTTCAAAATACAGAGTCTTTAATACGTTTAGCTTATGGTTATGTAAAGGATCTTCAAGCGGCAGAAGATATTGTACAAGAAGTTTTCATCAAATTTTATCATCAGAATTATTATGAAGAACGTGGGGAGCTAAAAGCTTATTTAATGAAGATGACTGTTAATAAAAGCAAAGACTATTTAAAAAGTTGGACCTATCGGAAAGTTCGCATACAGAGCAAAATCTTCTCAACAGCAGGCAAACAATATGTGGACGAATTCGTGAAAAAAGATGAAGAAGCCATTATTGGAGATGCAATTCTTGAACTGCCCTTCAAACATAGGGAAGTTCTCATACACTTTTATTTTAATGAAATGACAATTTCGGAAGTAGCACATTTATTATCCATTCCTGAAAGTACAGTAAAAACTCGGTTAAGTCGTGGAAGAGACCTATTAAGAAATCGACTGAAAGGAATAGAATGGGAGGCGCTATTAAATGAATAAATTTATCCCAACTAAAATGCGAGATTTAACCGAAAGTAAACAACGGGTGATGCAAAATGTAGTAAGTGAGATTGAAAACAACTCGAAACGACCAAAACATCAATGGCGATTTGTTGCGGTTTCTTTTGTTTTACTAATGTGTACAATCCTTTTTATCTTAAATATTAAAAATGAACTGCCCTCAAACAAGCTACAGGCTACATCAGAGCAACGTTTTGATTTAACAAAGCCTTCATTCATAGAGGAACGAGGAATCCTTTATCTGCAGGGTATAACGTTAGGTGACTCTCATAAAAAGGTTATAGGGGTCTTAGGCGAAAATTATTCAATTATACAAGAGGAAGATAGCAAAGCAGACCTCATCATGGACTACGACGGTCAGGCCAAATTCTACTTCGATGATGATAAATTGAATTCAGCAGTTTTCATGAATGTAGATAAAAACTATTTCAACCAAGTATTTAAAGATTACGATGGATTTAAATTTTTCACATTTATTTATACAGACTATGATGGTCATTATTTCTACTCGAATGAGACAAAACAAATAATAAAAGCCATAACGGGGACTTCTGAAGGGAAATTTCAATTATCCTTGTCCTATAACGATCAGAATTACCTAAATGCTGAATATCTATATAAAATAGAACAGAAACTTAATAATCAACAGCATTCTCCATCAGACATTAAAATTGATTTAGTTAATCCAACAGTCTTTGAGGAGCAAGGGCATCTTCACCTTAATGGAGTAACATTGGGTGACTCATCATCAAAAGTACTTGAACGCTTTGGTAATGATTATCTAATTGGTCAAGTGGATGGAGATAGCTCCGACTTCGTTTTAAATTATGATAAGCAAGCGAGCTTTTCTTTTTACGAAGATAAACTACTATCAGTAGTACTCACAAAAGTTGATAAAGACTACTTTGATCAATTATTTAATGACTATGAAGGATTTAAATTTGTTTCTGCTTCTAGTGAAGACGATAAGATTCGTTTTATCTACTCGAAAAAGACGAATAACATAATAAAAGCAACAACACAAACCCCTAACCAGGAGCTACATCTCTATCTATCCAATGCTGATCCTAACCTCTTTGAAAACCCAAATTTTCTTGAAGCGATGGAACAATATCCAGATTAATTTTTACACTATCTCTTTTACTGGTAACGTATGTAAGTATCCAATTATTTCTGCATATAAAAAAGGCACCTGGTTTCTACGATCCAGTTGCCTTTTTCTATAATTATCGACAATAGCTTAGAAGAAAAAATAAAGTATGAGCACAATTACACCTAAAATAATGGAAAGCCATCCTACAATAAGCTGCTTGTAGTGATACAATGCTACGAATCCTAAAACAATTGCAGCTAAGCCTAGCCAAATTGGGTAGAAGAAAAAGCCTACGATTGCTAGCACGATACCAAGAAGCCCTATCCATAATCCTGCGTTATTAACCATTTTATACCCTCCTTATCATGTCGTGTTATGAGAACGAACTACACAGCTGTTCTTATAAACTAGTATATGAAGGGGGATACTAAGACTGTTGAGCAATATGCTAGGGGTCTTTCTAGTAAGACCATTAAATAGGTATAGCGATGGAGCCGTGCCCGTAAAAGGTATAGCACGTGTAATATTATATCGCCGAGTTTTCTAGTTTTTTGGATATAAAAAAGAACTGAAGACAAATTTCTTTTAGTTTGTCTTCAGTCCATAAGAGATAGACTTATATTATTTCCCGCCTAAAAGATCAAAAAGCCCACCAGTTATGCTTCCTTCACCTTTAGATCCTCCACCTGGAGTTTGGGGAGCAGCAGCAAACACTCGACTCGCTAAACGGCTAAATGGAAGGGATTGAATCCACACTGTTCCAGGGCCACGAAGAGTAGCGAAGAATAATCCTTCACCCCCAAATAGAGCTGTTTTAACTCCCTTAACCATCTCAATGTTATAGTCAACATCTGAAGTCATAGCTACTAGGCAACCCGTGTCCACTCGTAATACTTCCCCAGGTCGTAAAACCTTTTGGTGAATAGTTCCTCCGGCATGGACAAATGCAAGACCATCTCCTTCAAGCTTTTGCATGATGAAACCTTCACCACCAAAGAATCCTGTACCTAACTTACGTTGGAATTCAACTCCCACGGAAACTCCTTTAGCTGCGGCCAAAAATGCATCCTTTTGGCAAATTATTTTTCCTCTATACTCGCTTAAATCCATTGGGATTATTTTTCCTGGATAAGGGGAAGCGAAGGAAACGTGTTTTTTACCACTACCTACGTTAGTAAAAGTAGTCATAAACAGACTCTCACCTGTGATTAACCGTTTTCCTGCGCCCATTAATTTACCCATAATCCCACCGCCACTACCCCCGGAGCCATCTCCAAAGATGGTTTCCATAGAAATGCCATCCTCCATCATCATTAAGCTGCCAGCCTCAGCTACAACCGTTTCCTGTGGATCCAGTTCAATTTCAACAAACTGCATATCGTCCCCATACAACTTGTAATCTATTTCATGATTATTCATTCTTTTTTCCTCCTCGGTGTAATTAAATAACTATACGAATGATAAAATAAAAGGTTCCTGTTTTTTTATAGAGCAACACC
The DNA here is from genome assembly GCF_938022135.1 of uncultured Psychrobacillus sp. NCBI lineage: Bacteria > Bacillati > Bacillota > Bacilli > Caryophanales > Bacillaceae > Psychrobacillus > uncultured Psychrobacillus sp. Next base: position 178 of record NZ_CALIED010000006.1, on the reverse strand, counting down.
TTCATTACTACGACGTGTCGAAGCCACTTATTAGGCTTTTGTATTCGTAGTTTCATGATTTCCTACATCGTGGTTCTAGTTTTATAAAGCTTTGTTAAGGTTATTGGTTGATTTTGACTAACCATTCTTTTTTATAGTGACTGTAAACATAAACAAAGGAACTTTCAAATGGCTATTA
>NZ_CALIED010000005.1:0-21332 GCF_938022135.1 uncultured Psychrobacillus sp. | reverse complement strand
AGGCAGTTCCTCAGCCACCGGAGCTTTTCTCCATTTGACCCCGAGGGGCAAGGCGGTGGAGCTAGACATCGAGAAAAGCGCAACCGCCTGTTTTACCACTCCTTTTTATTTTGCATATTAAAACCCCGTACCTTGTAGAAGGATACGGGGTTTTATTGGTTTTAAGCTAATGATTCTTCTTTATCTAACATAGTTCCAGTTTCAGCAAATTTCGTGTGGAAAGAGAATGCTTTCTCTAATACATGAGGAGTTTGTCCGCCTCTAGTTAGGGCCTCCACGAAATAACTGCTTAACTGGTCTCTATACATTGGATGCACACAATTATTAATAATTAAAGATGCACGCTCTCGAGGAGCTAAACCGCGTAAATCAGCATAGCCTTGCTCTGTCACTACTACATCTACGTCATGCTCGGTATGATCGACATGAGATACAAATGGAACGATACTTGAGATATTTCCACCCTTAGCAATAGATTTGGTTACAAATATAGCCAGTTTGGCATTGCGTGCAAAGTCTCCGGAACCTCCGATACCATTCATCATCTTTGTACCACATACGTGTGTAGAGTTTACATTTCCGTATATATCAAACTCTAACGCTGTATTAATAGAGATTAGTCCAAGACGACGGATTATTTCTGGATGATTTGTAATCTCCTGTGGTCTTAGCACAAGCTTTTCACGATATTGATCGAAGCTACCGAATACCTGGTTCATCTTTTCTTCTGATAGTGTAACCGAACATCCAGAAGCAAAGTCGACCTTTCCTGCATCGATCAAATCAAAAACAGAGTCTTGCAATACTTCGGAGTAAACCTCAAGGTTCTCAAATTCCGAATCAATCATTCCGTGTAATACGGCATTAGCGACAGAGCCTATACCAGCTTGAATAGGCGCTAGCTTCTCTGTTAATCTTCCAGCCTTTACTTCCTCACGAAGGAAAGTGATTAAATGATCTGCCATTTCCTTTGTTTCCTCATCCGGAGGAACAATTGTAGATGGAGAATCCAAATACTTAGTAAAAACGATTCCTTTAACCTTAGATGCATCAAAAGGGATACCAATGGTACCAATTCGTTCACCTACGGAGGTTACAGGGATTGGTTGTCTATTGTCTCCTTGTGCGACTGGCTCATAAACATCATGTAAGCCTTCGAACTCCTCAAGTTGCGCTAAGTTTATTTCAATAATAATGTTATTTGCATGAGTAACAAAGGTTGCAGAGTTACCAACTGAAGTAGTTGGTATAATCATTCCATCCTCTGTGATTGAAACCGCTTCCACAATAGCGAAGTCAATTGTAGGTAAAACCCCGTTACGAATTAATTCGGATGTATGAGATAAGTGTTGGTCAACAAATAGATGATCACCTGCATTAATATGCTTTCTCATAGTTGCATCCGCCTGGAATGGTAAACGTTTATTAATGATTCCTGCTTCTGATAGAAGCTTATCTATGTCAGAGCCTACTGAAGCTCCTGTAAATACGTTAACTTTAAAAGTATCTTTCTTAGCTCTATCTACTAATGCTAATGGCACCGCTTTCGCATCACCCGCACGTGTAAATCCGCTTAATCCTAAAGTCATTCCGTCTTGAATCCAGGAAGCCGCTTCTTCTGCGCTTACTATTAAGCTATGTAATTTAGTATTTTTTATACGATTAAGTTCTTTTAACATACAGACATCCCCCTCATTAGTTGCCTTGTCTAATTATTTTACTTCGTATCGTCACAAATTTGATAAAAACCGTCAAAGACACTTATAAAATGAATGAAGCAGAAAAAATAATGACTAAAACAGAATGGATTTTAAAAAAATTCATATTTTGCTATATCAAAAAAAGGAATAAATAAAAAAAGCTTGAATAAAAAGAGATTAACCCCTTATCCATGCCTTCTTTTTAAAAACCTAATAATTTCCTAAAATAGCTAGAATACGACTGGCTAACAGATACCTTTTCTCCGGTTTGCATAGCTAATACAAAGGTAGAATGTGTATCCGGGTATATTTCTTTAATCTGATGCACATTGACGATAAAAGAACGGTGACACCGTATAAAGGATTCTCTTGGTAGTCTATATTCAAAATCCTGGAGTGAACCAGCATGTGTACCAGTAAAATTTTTAGTCACGATTCTTGTTTTTCGATCTCTTGCTTCTAAATAGATAACATCTGAAAAAGGAACAGGCATCCAGCCGTCTAGTGTTTTGACTGTAATAACTGATTTTCCATCCGTCAGAGCAGGATAGATGGCTAAAACAGTTCCTTCTACCTCACCGTTGTGCTGCAAGGGTACAGCCATCCCATGATAAGGAATCCCAAACATTTCTCGATTGATAAATTCAGAGACTTTTTGGTTACTATGCAGCGCTTTATAAGCTAAAGTTCCTTCCTTTATAGGGTCCCCTGGTTTTATCTTTAAATCAATGCGTGTGCTTGGTCTATAGTATATATACTTTTCTTTGTCTGAAACGGCTATGGATATTTCGTCCGAAAATAACTGGCCAACTACATCTAAAAGTCCACCTAAAGAGAGCTCATGCACCCTTTTCTCCCCCTTTCACTACTTTGATTCACAAACTAAAATCTCTCGCTCAAACTGTTGTTTCGTTGTAATACAGCGATCCTTTATATGAAGACCAATCGATTCTAACCGATCATCCATAGATTCGATTGTGACAATGACTACCCGCTTAGCAATCCTTTTCGCATGCTTTAATATGGTCAGTTGTTCCTCCCATGAGGCATGAGTATATAAATTATAAGGTAAGTCGATAATCGCTACGTCATAGGCTTCCTCTATGTCTTGAATAGCACCCTTCTCTACCTGTCCAGTTAGCCCAAAATAAGCCAGATTTTCTCTGGATCCTATACAAACTAAGGGATTAATATCTCTTCCTACAATATCGATATCCATAGATCTCGCTTCTACTAGGACAGTTCCAATTCCACAGCACGGGTCGATTGCTCGTACGCCTGAAGGATGAGGAACGGCTATATTAGCTACAGCTCTAGCTACTCTCGTACTTAGGGCAGTAGAATATTCTTTTGGTTTTTTTATATGATTAAACCAAATAGGTTCACTCTTTGTATAAGTACCAAAATACCATCGCTGTTGGTATGGAGCTATTGCAAAGAATTGTTCTGGATTATGAAGGTCAAAATCTCCCTTCATCTCTGATCCAATAGCTCGTTCAATGTGGAGACGCTCCTTGTTTTCAATCTTATCCTCACCTTGCCTATCATTTATTTTAAGAAAGATCACTTTGTTGGTCTCTCCTTCTTCACCAAATAAATGGGCAGCGGCAATAATTTCTTCTACAGTGTCCCCCTCCGCTAAGATATCCATTCTTCCCTTCATGAATGGACTTCTACTAGGATCTATCTTTGTATCACTTTTAAGTATTTTCATGTCTGTATCGTACCCAAAAAAAGAGCGCATCTCTAGATGACAAAGAGAGCGTTCTGCATCGTTATAAGCAAATGTATAAATAAATGACGGATGATCGTTTAAATTTTTCAACGTATTACCTCCAATAATATTTTCATTATAACATGTGGTACTTTTTAAAGTCCGTTATCATAACCCAATAGTTAATTAGCATAAAAAGGAAGTATAATAAGGATTGACAGTAATTTTCAGAACTATTAGATATTTAAAAGGGGATAAGCGAATGGAATTTGATGTAATCGTTGTAGGAGCCGGCTTAGCAGGGCTCGTGGCAACAGCTGAATTAGTAGATGCTAGAAAGCGAGTTTTGTTATTGGATCAAGAACCGGAAAGTTCCCTAGGCGGGCAAGCCTGGTGGTCGTTTGGAGGACTATTTCTTGTAGACTCTCCGGAGCAAAGAAGGATGGGTATTAAGGACTCCTATGAGCTTGCATGGCAGGACTGGTTAGGGACAGCGGGGTTTGATGGAGATAACGAGGAAGAATACTGGGCAAAAAAATGGGCAGAGGCTTACGTACGTTTCGCTCATGAAGAAAAAAGAGACTGGTTGCACGGAAAAGGTATTCGATTTTTCCCCGTAGTTGGATGGGCAGAACGTGGAGGTTATCTAGCTGAAGGACACGGCAATTCAGTTCCTCGCTTTCATATTGTATGGGGTACAGGCCCAGCAATTGTTGCCCCATTTAAAAAGCAGGTGCAAAAAGCAGTATCCGAGGGATTAGTTACTTATAAGCCACGTCATCAAGTCGATCGTTTGTTAACTATTAATGGTAGGGTGACTGGTGTAGGCGGATCCATTTTAGCGGCAAGCGATGCGGAACGTGGACAAGCAAGCTCAAGAGAAGTTATTAATAACTTTGAATACCACTCGACAGCAGTAGTAGTCACAAGTGGAGGCATTGGAGCTAACCTTGAACTAGTACGTCAAAATTGGCCAGCACGCCTCGGCTCCCCTCCTAAAAACATGATTTCCGGGGTTCCAGAATATGTAGACGGAAGAATGATGGGAATCACTGAAAAAGCAGGTGGACGTGTAGTCAATAAAGACCGAATGTGGCATTACACAGAAGGTATTAAGAATTGGAATTCAATATGGAAGGAACACGGAATTCGTATCTTGCCCGGTCCATCATCCATTTGGCTAGATGCAGAGGGTAATCGCTTTCCCGCCCCAAACTTCCCAGGCTTCGATACATTGGGTACCTTAAAAGCCATTCAAGATACTGGATATGATTATTCCTGGTTTATACTCACAGAAAAAATTATTGAGAAGGAATTTGCACTATCTGGTTCAGAGCAGAATCCTGATCTTACTGAAAAGAGCATCAAACAAGTGCTAAAAAGGATTTTACCTGGGCCAACTGATCCAGTTAAGGCATTCATGGAGAAGGGGGAAGATTTTGTAGTTGCCACAACTCTAAAGGAACTAGTAGCTGGGATGAATAGAATTACCGGAAATAGCCTGTTACATTATGAACATCTAGAAAAACAAATTGTAGCTCGTGATCGGGAGATGGATAATAAGTTTACAAAGGACCTTCAAATAACTGCCTTAAGGGGAGCCCGTCATTATATCGGAGATAAGCTTATACGTGTAGCTGCCCCTCATAAAATATTAGATATTAAAAATGGTCCCCTGATTGCAGTTCGTTTGAATATCCTGACTCGCAAAACACTAGGGGGTCTTCAAACAGATCTAGGTGGTCGTGTCCTTGACTCAGAAGGTAATCCCGTTCCCGGTCTTTATGCAGCTGGAGAGGTCACAGGCTTTGGTGGTGGTGGAATGCATGGCTATCGTGCTCTGGAGGGAACCTTTTTGGGAGGATGCCTGTTCACAGGAAGAGAAACAGGGAGAGCATTGGCCAAGGACTTATCCAAGTAATATAGAAAAAACTTTGACTACCGTCTGTCAAAGTTTTTCTTTTGGAAGGGAATATGCTCTTTATACTTCCTTACATAAATATTGATATATTTCGTAGCCTATTTGAGAAAGTATTCTTTTGGATAGGATATCATCCTCCTTCTCCGATAGGACTGTTGCAACTAGTTTTCTATTTCCTACAAAAAATACTCCTACATCATGACGGGTGCCTGGTATCCAACCAGTCTTATTTGCAAATTCCCAAGCAGGCATCCCATTATTGAAGTTGGAATATGGAGAAGGAAGTTTTTCCGGCAAACAATCACGGACCTGTTGTTTTTTAAGCATATCTATCATTTGCTTACTTGCTTGTTCACTAACTAGCTGTCCCTGAGCCATTTTAGATAGTAAGATACCAACATCTTTTGCAGCAATTCTATTAGAGCCAAGTGGATTTGGCTTACTCAACATAAGCTTGTTATAAAATGTACTGTATTCCATACCGGCTTCCTTCATTGTTTGTTGAATATTTTCTACTCCAACTAAATCTATTAAAAGATTCGTAGCTGTATTGTCACTTTGAATAATCATCAGAAGCATGATATCTAGTAATGGCAGTGAAGTTCCTGTAGTTAAATGCTGGAGGACTCCGGACCCTCCCACATACTTATCTTTTTCCAATCTGACTAAATCGGTTAGGGACAATTGTTGACTTTCTACTGCCTTAAAAACTGCTGTCATTATTGGTACCTTAATGACACTAGCTGCATAAAAAAGCTCTTGCTCATTGTGTTCCCACTTCTCTCCCGTATTCAAATCCTCTAATACAATCCCCCATGTCCCCTTGGAAGGTTTAATCAACTTTTGAACTTTACCTATTAGCTCCTCCACTATCCATCCTCCTCTAGTCATTCTCTTTGTTTTATTATAGACTATTATAAGATTTATTTTTAGAAAATTCGAATTTATGGAGAGCATGTGCATGACACAACTTTTTCTATTACAAAAAGTCATTGATTATATAGACGAACATATTAAAGATAATATAAATACCGAAAGCCTTGCAAAGCTTATCAGCTATTCCCCTTTTCATTTTTCTCGTATTTTCCATCAGACTACTGGTTATACACCAATGGATTATGTGCAAAAAAGGAAGCTACAATTTGCCTTAGTTGACTTACTGAAGGAGAAAAGAATTATAGATATAGCATTAGAATATGGGTTTGAAACACATGCAGGCTTTACTAAATCATTTAAACGCTGCTTTGGGAGTCCCCCTAGCTTATATAAGATGCACTGCCCCATTTCGGTTCCACAAAGACTATGTTTAGAGAGCCTTATACAAAAGAAAACTGGGGGAGTAGTTCTTCAGCCTAAAATCATTTCTAAGCCCCCTTTTAGGGTAGCAGGTAAGACGTTTGAAACACGGATGGGAAATATAGCCTTTACGAGAGATGCCCCCGCCTTTTGGAATCAACGAATACTCTCTGAGGAATCCATTGAAACTACTCTATATACCCTCTTAACACCTAAAAAGCACGGAGAATATTGTTTTAATCTTAGTGCACCAGAGTCAGAAGATCATTTCACCTATTTATTTGCGGTGAATTTTGAAGAGGGAACAACAGTACCTGAAGGGATCCTTAAATTTACCGTTAAGGGCACCACTTATGCAGTTTTCAAAACACCTCTTGTACCGGTAGAGCAATTTGTTTCCTCTATCAAAGGTACTTGGCAATATATTTTAGAAGACTGGTTGCCAGACTCCCAATATGAAGTCGATGAAGATAGCTATGATTTTGAATACTATGATGAACACTGCCATGATTGGGAGTATGACAAAGTTTATATGGAAATTTACCTTCCTATTAAAGAAAAATGATAGCAAACTTTAATTTAAGAGATAATCTACTGTTGTTTTTCGAATTACCGCTATTAACGCACACCCTTCTTCAGAAGTGAACGATAAAAAAACAGAACTGGACTTAAAATAAGGGCGCTTACTATAATTGCAGTCTTAATAGTAAGGGTTGTGGCAATATACCCAATAACAGGCCCACCGCTTATTTGCCCAACTGCATCCACCTGCCCTTTTACAGAGAAAAATGTTGCCCGAGTAGAAGAGTCTGGTATGATTTTATTTAACCAAATGTCCTCTAATGGGTACATTACCTTCCGACTAACTTGTATTATTACATAGCAAATAAACAAACCAATAATATAGTTCGAAAATGCAAAGCCTATTAATGCTACTACTATACTGGAGCAACCAATAAAAAGAGCGATATATATTCGGTGCAATTCTTGATAAATCGTACTTTTATTTAAAAAGTGAAGCAGCACAAATGACAGCAGTACGACCACTAATTGAATTCCTCCAGTTAATAGCACCAGTCGTTCAATGGGCAAGGCAGTTATTTTAGCCATTTCTAATAGATGAGGAAGCCACAGACGATCAAAACCTTCACTATAAAAACCTATAAACAGAGCGATTAGAAATAGCATACGAAGTATAAAGCTAGTTCTGGAGAAAAGAATGATTTTATCCAAGTTCTCTTTCATTGTCTCCCATGCACCAATTCTTTCGCTTCTTTTCAAAGGTTTAAAATGATTCTCTTGCATAAATATTATTAGTAAAACAGACAACCCAATCATACATAATCCTCCTATTATAATCGGTAGATGGATTAGGTAGGAGCCGATTAATACGCTTAACGGAATGGCAACCAATTGGCCTAGGTTTCCAGCCTTAGCTCCTCTCATATATGCAGATGATGCCTTTTCTTCTCCTATTTCATCAGCTATCCATGCTTGCAATGACCCGCTAGTAAAGGTATACCCTATCCCCCATGCCACTTGAGCCAATAAAACCGTAATAAAAAAAGGAAACAATCCTTCTAATAAAAAACCAACTCCTATTAGAAAGTAACCAATGATAACGGATAGCTTCCGGCTCTTTAAGTCAGACACGATACCAGTTGGAATCTCAAAGAGAAATACGGTTATCTCCAACACAGTTCCCACTAAAACAAGTTGCAACGGATCCAGCTTAACAACACTTACTTGATACAACAAACTGACTGTAAATATAAAAGTAAAAAATAATTGCGATAGAAAGCAAATATAAATATACAGCCGATATGGATTCTTCAAACTACTCATTTACCTCACCTCTCCACTTGATTATAAAAAGAGAAGCAGTCCACGACTTATCCAAATTTGCTATATTGACTAACTTTTTTTATGTTATAGTGAAAGAACAATTAAATAATGTGTAGATTTAGGTGTTCTTTTAATTGCAAAAGAACTTAAAAGGGAAGTTCGGTGGAAGACCGACGCTGTCCCGCAACTGTAAATGTGAGCAATACTTTATAAACCACTGTATGTATAAATACTACGGGAAGGAAGGTAACGCGATGACCATGAGCCAGGAGACCTGCCTATTTCAAGTACACACCACGACCCTACGAGGATAGGAGGTGTTAAGTGCAGCTATGACCAAGCAAAGCTTGAAAATACTGTCGTACGAAAAAACATACTAAAATCACTGGAGTGAACATACTCCTTATTTAATCGTGGTTTTTATTTGTTTCCTAGCGTACTGACTATTAAATCATACTAACTAAGCATCCTCTTTTATAAAAAAGAGGATGCTTTTTATGTTAAAAACGAAAGGATTTTGGAAATGAGAAAAGAGATTTTTATGGAGCAATTTAAGCAAGTATTAATGACAAACCAGGTTGCAAGTACCTCGATATCTCTACAGTCTACCTTTGAGGAAATGAAAAAAGAAATTGAGCTTAACTCAGTATGGAGTATAGAAGAAAGAAATCTTTTTCTTCACCACTTAAATGTTGCACACCGTCAGATTAAACAAGAGATTGCTGGAATAAAGCAGGAATAAATAAAATACATATGTCAGTCAATTTCATAAATAGAGCTTTACCGATTAACACGAACATTTTATCCGTATGGATTGTAGCGACAGACGGCGACTCCTACGGAATAAGTGAGACAGATAGACATCACAACCACGCGGAAAGCGTCCGTCAGAGCGGAAGTCAATTATGCTTCTACACATATAAAAGCATATATAAATCATTGTTTTCTACTATTTGTTCGTGTTTTGCTTTTTAAAATAGAATTATGAAATTGACTCTTAAAATAATTAAAAAAGCGAACCAATGACGTTAGTCATTTGGTTCGCTAATTCCTATAGATCTTGATAATCCCTTTGATATTTACCGCCATCTTTAACCTCTGAATGATACAAAGCCTTCAGAGCAAAGCTTTTTTCTAAATCATGCTCCTTCATTACTTCCTTTAATCTTTTAGCTAAATCAGGACTGAACTTAACAAGCTCTTCCATTTTAGATTTTGAATATTGCATTACATTACCTCCCCACTATCATTGTTTATACAGTATAGCACTTTGTATTAAAGACAGACGAAAATTTCAGTTTAGGCTAATTAAAATTGGCTCACTCCAACTCCTAAAATAGACAATCACATTTTTTCCATTTTTGCATAAATTAATTTGACAATTCAAATAATATTAGTTAACCTATTGAACAAATGTTTCCTTAAGGAAAATAATTATCTTTTAAGAAATTTATATTTTTTTATTCTAAAAGTTTCCCGCAGGAAATAATTTATAACAAAGGAAAAGGAGTGTAGTACATGAAAAAAATATTTTTATTATTTTTTGCTATGGTTTTATTGGCTGGATGTAATGACAAAAACAATGGAAAGGCGGAAGCTGATAAGCCACTAGTAGTTACAACTACAGGTCAGGTTGCTGATGCCGTAAAGAGGATTGCCGGGGATATGGTAGAAGTTAAATCCTTGATGGGACCAGGAGTAGACCCGCATCTTTACAAGGCCACTCAAGGTGATTTACAAGTATTAGAGGACGCGGATATCATTTTTTACAATGGGCTAGAGCTTGAAGGAAAAATGAGTGATATTTTTGAGAAGATGAAAAAAGAGAAATCGGTAGTTGCCATTGGAGAAGTAGTTCCAAAGGAAAGAATTTTAAATGACGAAGCTCATCCTGAACTATTTGATCCCCATATTTGGTTTGATATTGATGTGTGGAAGATTGCAACTCAGGAAATCACCAAAACACTTACAAAAGAATTCTCTACTAACGAAGAGCAATTTAAGGAAAATGAAATTAAGTTTTTTCAAGAACTAGATGAGCTAAATGAATGGTCGAAAGAACGTATTAGTGAAATACCAAAGGAGCAGCGAGTGCTTGTTACTGCCCATGATGCATTTAACTACTTTGGTGAAAGTAATGGAATGGAAGTCAGAGGTTTACAAGGTCTTAGCACAGATGCCGAGTATGGATTAAAGGATATACAGAACGTCGTAAACTTCTTAGTAGAGCAAAATATTAAAGCAGTATTTATTGAATCCAGCGTTTCTGATAAAGCCATGAATGCTGTCATTGAAGGTGCAAAGGAAAAAGGACACACGATACAAATTGGAGGAGAGCTTTACTCGGATGCCATGGGTGCTGAAGGAACAGAGGAAGGAACTTATATAGGAATGTATAAGCATAATGTCAACACAATAGTTGATTCACTTAAATAGGAGGTAGCAAAATGAACGCATTACAGGTAAAGGATTTATCTGTAGCTTATGAGGAAAAGATAGTTTTAAGCGAAATTAACCTAACTATTCCCAAGGGACAGATTACTGGGATTATTGGACCAAACGGAGCTGGTAAATCTACACTGATCAAAGCAGTGTTAAATCAGCTACCCAATAAAACAGGTACCGTTTCTATATTAGAGCAACCACTTAATCCAAAAGATCTCCTTGTAGGGTATGTCCCTCAAAGAAATGCAGTAGATTGGGACTTCCCAACTAATGCTTTAGACGTTGTCTTAATGGGAAGATACGGTCATATTGGATCTATTAAAAGACCATCTGCTAAGGATAAGGAAATAGCTTTAAGCTGCTTAAATAATGTGGGAATGGAAGCTTTCGCAGATCGTTCCATCGGTCAACTATCTGGCGGACAACAACAGCGTGTCTTCCTGGCTAGGGCTCTCGCACAAGAAGCAGAGGTTTACTTTATGGATGAACCATTTGTGGGAGTAGATGCAGCCACAGAGCGAACTATTATTTCCATTTTAAAAAAGTTAAAATCTCAAGGAAAATCAGTCTTTGTAGTTCATCACGACCTCCAGACAGCAGCTGATTATTTTGATTGGATTGTTTTACTAAATCAAACAATTATAGCCTCAGGTCCTACCGTTCTTACGTTTACACCAGATAATCTGCAGGAAGCATATGGTGGTAAATTATTCTTCATGGACCAAGCAAGCTCGGGTAAAACTGCTGAAGAGGTGAAAAACTAATGTTGACAGGTAACCTTCTTTGGGTACTCGCAGGAGCTATTCTTTTAGGGATAGCAGCAGGTTTAAATGGAACGTTTGCCTTTCTCCAAAAGCAAAGCTTGGTCGGAGATGCTGCAGCGCATGCAGCACTCCCTGGCATTGCGCTTGCCTATCTTATTTTTGAAAAAAAAGATTTGCCTATTCTCATGTTAGGTGCTGCTATTACAGCTGCCCTTTCTGTCTATCTAATTCAATGGATCGTCAATCATTCTAAGCTAAAAGCTGATGCTGCAATTGGGTTAATACTCTCTGTATTTTTTGGAGTTGGTATAGTTTTAATAACTATTGTTAACCAAAGTGGTACTGGAAACCAAAGTGGGTTAAATGACTTTATCTTTGGAAAGGCTGCAACAATGGCTAAAAGTGACCTCATTTGGTTATCTAGCAGCGCTATATTAATCATCCTAATGTGCTTGCTTTTCTTTAAGGAATGGAAGCTCATGATTTTTGATCCTATTTTTGCAAAGGGTATTGGCTTACCAGTGGAGCGTCTGCGCATTCTATTGACGGCTTTAACAGTTCTGACAATCGTAACTGGTATTCAGGCAGTAGGAGTTATTTTAATGGCAGCCATGCTAATCATACCTGCAGCTGCTGCAAGATTTTGGTCTAGCCATCTAGGAATAATTTTGGTAACTAGTGCTTTTTTTGGAGCACTGTCTGGAGCATTAGGCACTATGATAAGCTCTCTTCGCACTGGTTTATCTACTGGTCCTATTATTGTCTTAGTAGCCGCTACCCTCTTTCTACTATCCTACTTTTTTGCACCTACTAGGGGCCTTATTTCTAAGCTTCATAAAAAGCGTACGTTTAAAAGGCAGCGCATTGTAAATGAGGTGACTAGCCATGAATGAGTTTTGGGTTTTATTAACCGGATCGCTTGTAGGAATAACGTGTGGCTTAACAGGCGTTTTTCTCATACTTAGAAAGACAGCCATGATAGCTGATGCCATAAGTCATACAGTATTATTTGGTATTGTAGTGGCCTTTATGGTTACCCAATCCTTAAACGGGGCTTGGATGCTAATTGGGGCTGCCCTTGCTGGTTTACTTACTACTTTTCTAGTGCAGCTCCTTCAATCAGGTGGATTGCAAGAGGATGCTGCTATTGGAGTAGTCTTTACTTCTCTTTTTGCCTTAGGCGTATTACTAATCACCTTATTCGCTGGTAATGTCCATTTAGATGTGGAACATGTGCTGATGGGGGAAATTGCATTTGTCCCTTGGGATACATGGAGTATTTTAGGCATTGAAATGCCGAAAGCAGTTTGGATGCTAATGTTTGTCCTATTACTTAATATCGCTTTCCTCGTTTTATTTTATAAAGAGATTAAATTGTCTACGTTTGATCCTGTATTTGCTTTATCAATTGGCGTGCCAATCATGGGGATGCATTACTCTTATATGACGCTTGTCTCTCTTACTACTGTCGCTGCATTTGATAGTGTTGGTGCCGTTTTAGTAGTTGCTATGCTTATTGGACCTGCTGCTACAGCCTATTTAATGAGTAAAAGCGTAAGAGGAATGATTATTTGGAGTATGACGTTTGGCATCACTGCAGCTATTACTGGCTACTACTTAGCAAAGCTTTGGAACACCTCCATTGCTGGTATGATGGCAGCGATGATTGGTGTGCTATTCATGCTTGTATTTTTATTTAAGCCTCATGATGGCTTGGTTTCAAAAGCTGTTAAGCGACGCCGAGGAAATGGTTTAAAAGCATTTTCTAGATAGTACTCTCTCACCTTTTGTTTCACCTTTCGTTTGTTATAATACAAGGAAGGACAAAACAAAAGGTGATCATATGCATAAAACAATTGGAATTTTAGCACATGTTGATGCAGGGAAAACTACATTTTCGGAGCAATTGCTCTTTCATACAAACTCAATAAGACAACGGGGTAGGGTCGATCATAAAGACTCCTTCCTTGATAGCCATACGATAGAGAAAGATAGAGGCATCACCATCTTTGCTGACCAGGGTGTCTTTTCCTATAATAACTCCACTTATTATATTATTGATACTCCTGGTCACGTTGATTTTTCTCCGGAAATGGAACGTGCTATTCAGGTCATGGACTATGCCATTGTATTAATAAGTGCTGTAGATGGAGTCGAAGGACATACTGAGACAGTTTGGCAGCTGCTCCGCAAGCATAAAATACCTACCTTCTTTTTTATCAACAAAATCGATTACGAAGATAGTGATCCTACTGCAGTTCTCCAGGAGATTAAAGCAAGTCTAAGTAAGGATGTTTGCCACCTAACTACTGGCTATACGGAGGAATTGATTGAATTTATTGCTGAGCGAGATGAGGCTCTTTTAGAAGCCTACATGGATAATAGGTTCACTGAACAGCTATGGACAACAAAGTTCAAGCAAATGATTAAGGAATGTGACGTATTTCCTTGTGCATTCGGATCAGCCTTAAAGGATATTGGAGTATCAGAGTTTTTGGAAGCTATTGATAAACTTACGGAAACAAACTATAACTCCAGCCAAAATTTTACCGCTCAGGTATACAGGATTCGTCACGACGAAAGTGGCAATCGCGTAACCTTTCTAAAGTTGTTAAGTGGAAAGCTGAAAGTAAGAGATGAGGTAACTATCGGAGAAGCATTAGAGAAAATAACTCAGATACGTCAATATAGTGGCAGCAAATTTAAAACAATAGATGAGGTAAAAGCAGGTGAACTAGTAGCTGTGACAGGATTAACAGTTGCCTCTATTGGAGATACAATTGGTGCTATTCATCATAAGACCCATTTCGATTTAATACCTACCTTAAAATCAAAGGTCGTCTTTGATTCTTCTATACATGTTAAAGAAGTACTAAAATCTTTTAGACTTTTAGACGCGGAGGACCCTTCTCTACAAGTTTTTTGGGATGAGTATTTTCAAGAGGTACACGTACACGTTATGGGGGTCATTCAGCTCGAGGTGCTCGCTCAAATCGTTAAAGAGCGTTTCCAAATGAATGTGACGTTTGGGGAGCCTAAAATTTTATATAAAGAAACGATTGAGGAGTCTGTCAATGGCTACGGTCATTTTGAGCCATTGAAGCATTATGCTGAGGTACACCTTTTAATCGAACCTGCAGAGCGGGGTTCTGGAGTTACCTTCCATAATGTGTGTCATGCCAATGATTTGTCTATAGGTAACCAAAACCTAGTAAGGCATCACCTTTTAGAAAAAGATCATCATGGACTACTGACTGGTTCGGCACTGACAGATGTTAAAATTACTTTGCTGACAGGACGCGGACATAATGAACATACCTCTGGTGGTGACTTTAGAGAAGCTACATACCGAGCATTACGACAAGGATTAGAGAAGGCAAAAAATGTTCTCTTAGAGCCTTTTTATAACTATAAAATTAAAGTAGATATGGATTTAATCGGAAGAGTTTTATCGGATATTCAGCAGGCACATGGGACATTTGAGTCGCCTGAAAATATTGGCGATAAGGTTATCATAAAGGGAAGAGTGCCTGTTGCTACTTTTATGAATTATAGTACTACCTTTGCATCCTATACTCACGGGAAAGGAACGTTGAACCTATTGTTTAGTGGATATGACCGTTGTCATAACCAAGAACATTTAGTTGAAAGGATCGGATACAACAAAGACGCGGATCCGGAATACACCTCAACCTCTATCTTTTGTGCCAAGGGTACTGGATATAAGGTACCCTGGGATGAAGCAGAGAAGGCAATGCATTGCTTATAAAAGGAAAGGGTGCATGAAATTTAATTCCATGCACCTTTAATAGGAATTATTGATAAAATGATGCGTTATCTCCTTAGGAGATGTCCTTTGCATAAATTATTTCAATATAACTTATCCAATTTCCTAAAAGAAGCCTGATTTCCCGCAGGCTTCTTTTATAATTTAGAACGATATATCATCAAACGCTCATTGCCGTTTTCTTCATAATGCTTAGGAATATGTATTTCCTTCCATAACTCGAAAACAGTCTCCCGCTCCAAAAATTCAATATAGTCTGAGGTTGGATAGTAGAGAATAATATCCATTGTCCTCAGATGGTCTTCCAACGACTCTAAAATATTATGAACTACCTTTTGAAATATAGGAGTGGAGAAAGGATTAAAGAAATAGAAACAGTCTTCCTGTGGCCCTATCTTGTACTCCTCTGCTAAACAACATTCAAAGCTAATAGAAGCTCGCGTTGGCTTTGCTCTTTCCGTATACTTCATGAGGTTTTCCATTGACTGCTGGTAAAGCTGCCCACTCATCTCTATTCCTGTTACAGAAATGTGATGGAAATGATGAACGTAAAAAGGAACTCTCCCCTTACCACAACCGAAATCAACCAGCCCCTTCACCCTCTGCCATTCATACGCTTCAAACAATACTTTTAATACATCGTACGGGGTTGCCTCGTAACGATTATAATGGGAGGATTGATATTTCCATTCTCTCATTCCAACTGTCTGTATTCTTAATAATCGTTCATAATCAGATTCGTTCATTGCAACCTCCTTGATTCCTTTATTCGCCCAAAATATGCTGCTGGACCCAGTCATTTTTTTGACTACTAACCTCTTCTAGCAAGGATACTTTATACGGATTTCCTTTTGATACAATTGTCCCTGTAAAAGAAGGCTTTTCAATACGAATCATCACCTTGTCCTGTACTTCTCTTTTCGTGATTTGCAGCTTAGCTATACCACCGATATTTGTACTATCAAATTGCTGAGCAGAAAAAAAGTTACCTAGCGAGAAGAATACATGGCTTTCTCCCTTACTCGTTGTAATTTTTTCATAGGGCTGAATGACATGTGGATGATGACCAAAAATGATATCTGCTCCTGCATTAGCTAACAAATGGGCAAGCTCTCTTTGGTTCTGATTGGGCTCTAATGTATACTCTTCTCCCCAGTGGATACTAACTACTACCACATCTACCTTTTTCCTTAAAGATTGGATGTCTTGCTCCATCTGCACATTGTTTATTATGTTCACTAAATATTCTTTGCCTTCTGGCACTCTATGTCCATTTAATCCGTAAGTATAACTTAAAAATCCTAGTTTAATATCCTTCACTTCAACTATTCGTTCCGTTTGTTGATCTTCTAGTGATTTATGAGCACCGATATAAGGAAGTTCATTTGCCTCCAATGTTTCTATAGCAGCTAATAATCCCTCCTCCTTTTTATCCAACGTATGATTGTTGGCTAAGGATATTAAATCGAAGCCAACTGCTTTCAGATCACGAATAATATGGGATGGACTAGAAAAGTTAGGGTATCCAGATAATCCGAATGTTGTTCCTGCCGGTATGGATTCCTGGTTTGCAAGCAAAAAGTCCAGATTAGTAAGTTCTTCCTCTACATTTGCAAAGGATGGGAGAAAGCTAGAATAGTTATAGAGAGGGCTATGCAATAATATATCTCCAACCATCCCTATTTCTATCTGATTTTCTTTATAAATCTGTTGAAAATTGGTTACTTGTTTACCTGTAAAGTTTTCTTTCATAGGACTAACGATTTGTGCATTAAAAAAAGATAATACGATGATAAATACTAATAGAAAAGGGAGTAAAATTTTCAAAATGTTAACCTCCTCCTATCATCTTTATCTATTTCTTTGTCTAATATACACATATAAAAAACCGCCAGCACTTAGCAACCGCAAACAGGAATTAATAGTCATAGCAGACTCCATACCAACCATCTCTAATAAAACAATACCCATTTGAGGTGCTATAAACGCGACTAATGCCAATAATATATTATAAGTAGTAATACAATAAGTCCTTGACTGTTCAGGTGACTTCTCCAAAAGTAAATTAAACAGAATGAGTACAGTACCAGAAAGAAAGAAGCCCGATGTCGTTTGAATTATAGTTAAGTAATATAAATTGGTCGATAATACAACAAGAAAGGGTGTGGTAGCCATCCCGGCTGCTGCCCAAATGAACATTCGAAGATTGCTATATTTCTCTGCCCAGCGCCTCCATAAAGGAAAGGTAAAAAATTGCATGAGCATACTGCCCACCGAGAACATACTTATCCAAAAAATCGTAGCTCCTGCTATTCTAACATTATAAATATTGAATAGACCCCACGCCATCTGCCATGCAAAGTTAAAAAAGAGAGCTGCTGCTAAGAACGAAACATATTTGGAATCTTTAAATATAGACCAATCCATTGATTTCTTTTTTTCAACGCTTTCATCTATTTGAACAGGTGCTTCTTCATGCTTCATAACAAAGTACACTTCTAATATTCCAAATAATAAGGCTACCAAAAACAAAATTTGATATGCACTTACACTTGCAGAAGCCTCTCTCATTACGATACCGATCATTAACGTGGCTACAAGACCAACTAAAGTCAACAATCGATTTCGATCACTAAAAAATTGACCTCTCCGCTCTTCTGCAATCATCCCACTGATAAACGTTTGCCAACCTATATTGGCAACGGTATTGGGTACACTGATAAGGGCAATAATAATTAAAAAAGACCAGGCCTGCATAGATGGCGAAGGCAAATAAATCAATAATACAATAAATAAGAAACATAATCTTGCAAGTAAAATTGACCCTGCGACTAGCTTCTTTTGAGTATAGGCTTTGTTCAAAAGGATAGCTGCAGGCACTGTCATTAGCAATGCGATTAGAGGAGGAAGTGAACTGATTAATCCAACCTGATAGTTAGTTGCCCCTAATATAGTGATCGCAAAGATCGGGAAAAAATTATTAGAAAAATTTAAAGCAATAGTAGAAGCCATGCCATGATATATACTGACTTTCTCGTTATACGTTCTCAAGATTCATTCCGTCCATTTCATATGAGATAGATAGAATTATATACCTCATTTCCAGGAAAACAAGAGTATTATTTACAAATATTTCCCTTATAAATCTAACGGAAAATATACAAATTTAAACCAACCTTTAATAAAGCAATGTGTTAGACAATATTTCTTCATAGAAAGTACACAAAAGGGTAGCTTTAAATATTTCATTTTATTCGTTAAACCCTTAGAATATAAGGAGTTATCAGTTTTATCCTGATATGACAATTATAAAGTTTTCTAGTTTACAAATTGACTGGAAAGAGTATAATGGGTAGTTGGTACAGGACATTCATGTAACAATATGCTAACTTTAGCACTAATATAAACTGCTTCCCTTTTGTTTTAAAGAAGATGGGGTGAACAAAAATGGCAATTACACAAGAGCCGGAGCTTACACTAGTTGAACATTTAGCTGAGCTTAGAAAACGCCTAATAATTATAGCAGCTACCTTTATCCTATCTCTTGCAGCAGGATTTTGGTTTGCTCCTAAAACATTAAACTTTCTTAAGCAACAGCCCACAGCAGCACATGTAGAATGGAACATATTCGGTTACACGGATGGTTTATTGATCTATGTAAAATGTGCTTTAGTCTTGGCTATTCTTGTAACCTTACCAATTGCTATGCATCAATTATGGTTATTCGTAAGACCTGGGCTATTGGACAAGGAAGCTAGAGGGACTATTTACTTTATACCAGTTTCTTTTTTCTTATTTTTAGCTGGTATTAGCTTTAGCTACTTTATTTTATTTCCTTTGATGTTAGATTTCATGTCTAATATTAATGAATCTATAGGTGCCACAGAAACCTATGGAATGCAGCAATACTTTACATTTATGTTTAATTTAATTATTCCTGTTGGAATAGTGTTTGAACTGCCTGTAATTATTTTATTCCTTACGAAGCTGGGAATTATCACGCCAGATCGACTGCGTAAGATGAGAAAAGTTTCATACTTCGTATTAGTAGTTGTAGGGGTTTCCATTACACCTCCAGACTTTATCTCAGATTTCATCATTATCATACCTTTATTGTTATTATTTGAAATAAGCATTTTAGTATCATCTTGGTCTTATAAGCGTCGGTTAGCCAAAGAGGCTCTTTTAGAAAAAGAACTCGAGGACAGCCAAAGTGAATAAGCATGATATAATAACGATACACTTGACTAATACTTAAGCCATTTGAATAGATAGACAATTATATTCATTAGGAGGAAACACCATGCCAAACATCGGCGTACCAGGTTTAATCATTATTCTAATCATTGCTTTAATCGTCTTCGGACCTTCTAAATTACCTCAACTAGGTAGAGCAGTTGGACAAACATTAAAAGAATTTAAAAAGTCTACAAAAGACATCGTTGACGATGTAGCTGAAGAATTCAAGTTAGAAGACAATGATACAAACGCTAAAAAGAAAGCATAATAAAAAAAACCGAGCATATATTTTGCTCGGTTTTTTTGTTCTTGATCACTTATATTCCAAGGGATGCGGGAGAGGTTTTCCAAAGTAGTATCCTTGAAATAATTGATAGCCTGCGTCTTTCAGCCATTCAAAATCCTCTTTTTGCTCTACCCCCTCTGCTAATGGGATGGAATGGATTTCTAATGCTTTTTCTAAAAATTGCAATGCAACTCTTTGTTTCTCTTTATCAGAGGTCACCCCTTGAACATATTTCATGTCCAGCTTCATATAATGGGGCTTAATATCCTCTAGCATTTGCAGAGTGCTATGTCCTTCTCCTACATCGTCTAAGGCATATTGGTAGCCCCTTGCTTTATAAAAGGCCAGAATCTTTTTTAAGTGGTTAACATCTTCTATTTTTTCGGTTTCTACAACTTCAAAAACCAAGTTTCTAGGATTAACACCTAGACGATCGGCTACCTCGTTGGTAGATTTAAGACAATGCTCAGGCGAATAGATAGAGGTCGGTATAAAATTTATGAACGCTTTTTTATTGTCTAGCTTTGCAGCATATTTTACAGCTGTCATTCTACAAATCCGGTCTAACGCATACAGTCTTCCTCTCTCTTTAGCAGCGCTAAAAACCTGGCCAGGATATAAGATTTCCCCATCCTCATTTAAAAATCTAGAAAGAATTTCATAGGCATATATCTTGTTATTTTTATCTACAATTGGCTGATAATAGCAAATTACTTGTTCGTTCCTAATTACACTGTCCACCCACTCTACCTTAAATAATTCCTCTATCTTATAGAAAGGTTGCCAATCCTTATTAGGAATCTTATAGGACATCTTCGTAATATCTAAATGATCTATACTATAGTCAACAAAGTCCTTCGCATCATTCTCGCGAAGAGTAAAATAACGATTATTCTCTTCTAACTTTAATGTCCTACTTTGAATAAACTCTATTATATCCGGGAACACCTGATTATTCAGGTCACCGTCCATTTTGAACTCAACTATCAAATCTCTTACTGCACAACCGCTACATTCCAATATAATCCCTCCTACCTATACCCATAATTATGTATTTTTTCCTATTATAATGATTATATTAAATCTTTTGTTACATGCATAATCAGAAGTCTTTGATTTATGAAAATAAAAAAACATGGGAGGATAGGTGTAGCAACAAGAAGTAATTTCAAAATTTACAAACACATTCAACGGCTGTTGGATAAGGAAACACAAGAAAAGCGCAAGCGCCTATGTCTGCCCCGACAGGCAAATGGAGAAAAGCAAGGAGGCAGTTCCTTAGCCACCGGAGCTTTTATCCATTTGACCCCGAGGGGCAAGGCGGTGGAGCTAGAC
>NZ_CALIED010000004.1:0-2675 GCF_938022135.1 uncultured Psychrobacillus sp. | reverse complement strand
AGTTCCTTTTACTTTTTTATCTAAATTTGAAATGTGTTCTTTTGCAGCTCCTAATTGCTTACGCATATTTTTCGAATATTGAACGAGGTATTCCCCTTCAACTGTAAACTCGACACCTCTTTTGCCTCTAGAGATTAAATTTGTTTTGAACTCTTTTTCCAGCTGTTTTATACGATAGGATAAAGCTGGTTGGGAAATAAATAGTCGTTGTGCTGCCTTTGTTATATTTCTTTCTTCGTAAAGAGTAATTAAAATAAGCCAGTCTTTTTCATCCATAAAATTTTTCTCCTTTAACCATAAAAAATATTTATGGGTAATTATAAATAATGATAATTTATTTGATTTCTAAAAGTATAATACAACTAATGAATGAAAGAAATCTATCTTTTTTTGTGTAAATCAATAATCTAACTAAATGTTTCTAGTATTTATTCATAAAATTTTTCTATGGCAATGAATAAAAAAACAATATTATTTTTATTCATTATTTTCACTTATTATTTACATGAAGAGTTATCACTACTTAACAGGAGGGGTAAAGATGTCAAATACACAAAATTATGATGTAGTTGTAGTAGGGGCAGGAAACGCAGCTTTATGTGCCGCAATATCAGCAAAAGAGGGAGGTGCTAGAGTTCTTGTATTAGAACGAGGACCATTGGAAAAGCGTGGAGGAAACTCTTTCTTCACAGATGGAGCCATACGTGTTGCCTACAATAATTTAGACGCAATCAGAAATATAATACCTGAATTAACAGATGAAGAATCCGAGTTAATTGTAATGCCTGAATACACGGAATCCGATTATTACAATGATCTAATGCGAGTAACAGATGGACAAAGTAATCCTGAGTTAGCAAAACAGCTGGTTTCTAGGTCATATGAAACAATTGCGTGGATGCGTGATCAGGGAATAAAATTTGAATTGAATTATGAAAATCAATCTTTCGTACAAGATGGCAAGCGCAATTTCTGGGGAGGACTGCCTATCAAAACGGAGGATAAAGGCGTTGGCTTAATGAGACAGCTCTTTGCGCGGACAGAAGAAATCGGCATCGACGTTTGGTACGATTCACGTGCTGTGGAGCTTGTATCAGAGCATAACACAATAACCGGTGTCGTTGTTGAGAAGGATCATACATTGGTAACTGTTCAGACATCCGGTGTGATTTTGGCCTGTGGCGGCTTTGAAGCCAATAAGAAAATGAGAAGTGAAAATATTGGTGAAGAATGGGAAGCTGCTATTGTTCGTGGAACCGAGTTCAACACAGGAGACGACATCTCCATGGCTATGGCAGTCGGGGCTCAAAAATTTGGGCAGTGGTCTGGATGTCATTCGATTGGGACAGATTATAACGCGCCAAAAGTAGGAGACTTCACGAAGCCGGGAGATATTTTTAAAAAGCATTCTTATCCGTACAGCGTCATGCTTAATAATGAAGGGAAACGTTTTGTTGATGAAGGAGCAGATTTGCGAAATTACACCTATGCCAAATACGGCCGTGAGGTATTAAAACAGCCTGGACATGTAGCATATCAAATTTATGATGCACAGGTACGCCCGATGCTGCGTAAAGAATATGACCTTGAAGAAGCGACTATTTATAAAGCAGATACACTTGAAGAGTTGGCTAGTTTACTGCCGGTCAATCAAACACAATTCCTTAAAACGATCGAAGAGTATAACAGTGCCGTACAAGAGGGCGAGTATAGACCCGCAGAGAAAGATGGCAAAGGAACGAAAGGAATTATCCCTCCTAAATCCAACTGGGCACTTCGAATTGAGCAAGGTCCATTCTATGCTTTCCCTGTAACGTGCGGAATCACCTTCTCGTTCGGTGGTTTGCATGTAAATGCAACGGGTCATGTGTTAGACAAAGAAGAACAACCGATAAAAGGTCTCTTTGCGGCTGGTGAAATGATTGGGGGGATTTTTTATGAAAACTATCCTGGTGGATCCGGGTTAATGTCTGGAGCAGTCTTTGGAAAATTAGCTGGTTCATCCGCAACCCACTATACTCAAGATAAGGTTGAAACGATCAATCATCACTGAGTCTTTTTCTTGAATGGTTTATTAGAAAAGAATGAGTCCAAAAAATAATAGAGATACGTGAAGTAGAAGAATGAAAAATAGCCAAGGCTTAAAAAAGTCCTTGGCTGTTTGGTATTTTAAAATATTAAAAATCTTTATGCTTTGACTAAAACCCAAATCATATGGGTATATTACAAGGTCAAACTTAGTAACAGTGTATCTATTGCAGTTTTTTCAGATGGAGTGATTGTATATTGCTTTAAGCGTCCTGACGGCCAGACAATAAGATTCTTCATTACTAGCTTTTCGAGTTTAGCACCAGCTGTAATGGATAGAGATTGGCATTATCGTGCATAAAGTATTGACTTATGAAGAGTTACCAGTTATCAATACTTTGTATGATTTTATTTATATTGCTGTTTATCCTAAGTTAAGCATGTGAAAAAGGGTAGCGGATTGGTTTATTGATATTTTCCCCTAAACAAGGATGATAGATAGCAATTAGCTTTCTTTGTATATTTACTCTAGTTACTATGAAAATCTGGATTCAGTATCTATACCCTAATTTGTATAAGGGTTTTAGCTTTCCCAGGAAATTTTTTCTATTCTCATTCCTAGTTTATTATTGAATTT
Source organism: uncultured Psychrobacillus sp. (assembly GCF_938022135.1). Taxonomy (NCBI): domain Bacteria; kingdom Bacillati; phylum Bacillota; class Bacilli; order Caryophanales; family Bacillaceae; genus Psychrobacillus; species uncultured Psychrobacillus sp. The sequence continues at coordinate 10 of NZ_CALIED010000004.1, read as the reverse complement.
TGAAGGCATT
>NZ_CALIED010000003.1:0-3187 GCF_938022135.1 uncultured Psychrobacillus sp. | reverse complement strand
CTAGAGCTCCAGCACTTGACCAAGAAATAGCATTACCATGAGAGTCAGTGATCGTAACGATAGTGTTATTGAATGTTGAACGAATATGTGCAATACCAGTTTCTATATTCTTTTTCACACGACGTTTACGTGTATTAGTTTTACGTGCCATGAAAAGTAACCTCCTTTACTAATTATTTTTTCTTGTTAGCTACAGTACGACGAGGTCCTTTACGCGTACGAGCATTGTTTTTAGTATTTTGTCCACGAACAGGAAGACCACGACGGTGACGTAAACCACGGTAAGAACCGATTTCCATTAAACGTTTGATGTTTAGGGAGATTTCACGACGAAGGTCGCCTTCTACTTTAAGCTTGTCAATGATATCACGAATTTTGTTCAATTCGTCTTCCGTTAAGTCACGAACGCGAGTTTCTTCAGAAACGCCTGCTTCTGCAAGAATCTTGATCGCTGTTTGTTTTCCAATACCATATATATATGTTAATGAGATAACAATCCGTTTGTCACGGGGAATATCTACTCCAGCAATACGTGCCATGCTTGAGTGCACCTCCTTCTATTTAGCCTTGTTTTTGTTTATGTTTAGGGTTTTCGCAAATAACCATAACTTTACCTTTTCTGCGGATAACTTTACACTTTTCGCAGATTGGTTTGACTGATGGTCTGACTTTCATTGCTATCTAACCTCCTTATACAGATCGGAGCGTAACCGGATTATTTGAACCGGTATGTGATTCTGCCGCGAGTTAGATCATACGGGGAAAGCTCAACCGTAACTTTATCTCCAGGCAAAATGCGAATAAAGTGCATACGAATTTTACCGGATACATGAGCTAAAACAGTATGACCATTTTCTAATTCTACCTTAAACATTGCATTTGGCAAAGTCTCTTGTACTGTGCCTTCTACTTCAATTACATCATCTTTCGCCATTAAAGTGATTCTCCCTTCTCTATGCGTGAACCTATTAAAGGTACACATCTTTCCGTCAACATTACTCCAGTCCAATTATCCTCAAAAGTCATACAATTCTGCATCAAGTATTCACCATTTTGTAGAACCAGGCTTAAACTGAGGACCTTTATCAGTTGGACCGAAATGAGGATTTTATGGGTCCTCATGTAAGTCTTGACCGATTCCGTGACCGACATACTCTCGAAATAGAGAAGCAATTAGTCTCGACATAGGTTTGAATAGCATGGGAGATGTTTGAAAGGCGCACGCCTGACATAGCTTCTTTCAACCCTCTATATCACGACTCTTTAGGAATCCCAATAGAGTCACTGCATTTCTTCATCAATTTTGCCGACCGGATATGTCCATGAAGATCACTTAAAAAGTAATCGCCCAATTCAGGGAATACCAAGTACAAGAACCTGATTAATAAATGTGCGAATGCTCTCGCGAAATCCATTATACCCTTTGTATTATAGGAATGCACCAAGTTTAACTAGTAAGTTATAAAAATGGTATGAATTTCATAAATCAATACGAATGATTAATTTTGTAAAGCACCAAGCAACACATCGATATTTTCAAATACCTTATTAATATCTTGCTGTCCGTCAATGTTAACCAAGTATCCTTTGTCTCCGTAGAAATCAAGAAGTGGTTTGGTTTGTTTCAAATTCACATCTAAGCGATTTTGAACCGTTTCTGCATTATCGTCGGCACGTTGATGTAATTCTCCGCCGCAGCGGTCGCATACATCATCTTTAACAGGCGGATTGAAAACAAGATGATATGTCGCACCACATGATTTGCAAATACGACGTCCTGTCAATCTTTCCATTAAGATGCTTTTATCAACATCGATATTAATGACAAAATTCATTTTTCGATCTAAATCAGTAAGAATGCTTTCAAGTGCCTCTGCCTGCGCCACAGTACGTGGAAAACCATCAAGCAAAAATCCTTTTAGGCAGTCTTCCTTGCTTAAACGTTCACGTACAATGCCAATGGTAACTTCATCAGGTACCAATTCGCCTTTGTCCATGAATGATTTTGCCTTTAGACCTAATTCTGTTCCATCTTTGATAGCTGTTCGGAACATATCTCCAGTAGAGATATGAGGGATATTATATTTTTCTACGATTTGTTCAGCTTGAGTGCCCTTACCAGCACCCGGCAGACCCATTAACACTAGATTCAATTTTCTTCCCCCTCAAACTCTATAATGGGTAAAGGGAACAAGCCGTTCCCAAAACTCATTACTTTATAAAGCCTTTATAGTGTCTCTTCACAAGTTGTGATTCCAGCTGCTTCATCGTATCAAGGGCAACCCCCACTACGATTAGCAAACTGGTACCACCAATCTGTGCAGATTGAGGTAAATCAGCAAGCTTAATGAAAAATACCGGTAAAACGGCAATGATGGCTAAAAATATAGAGCCTACAAACGTCAAACGGTATAAAACACGTGTTAAATATTCTTGTGTACTCTTACCTGGACGAATCCCCGGCACATAGCCACCTTGCTTTTTCAAATTCTCAGCCATTTGTTCAGGATTAACCTGAATGAATGCATAAAAATACGCAAAAGCAATGATAAGAGCAACATATATGATCATCCCAATTGGCTTGGTGTAATCAAGATTTGTTGAAATCCAACTAGTCACGCTGTTCTTTCCAAAGAAAGAAGCGATTGTAGTGGGAGTAATGATAAATGCCATTGCAAAGATTACCGGAATAACCCCCGCAGCATTTACTTTCAATGGTAAATGAGTAGACTGGCCACCCATTTGTGTACGACCTACCGCAGCACGTTTAGCATATTGAATAGGAATTTTACGCAATGCCTGCTGAATAAAAATAACAGCAACCACGATTGCTAATACTGCTAAAACTATGAGGATAATCGTTATGATTCGTAAGAATAATTGATCACCAGCATTTTCGAATTGTTGGGCGTAAATCTGATTTGCCGTATTAGGCAAACTAGCTACGATACCAGCAAAGATTATGATGGAAATCCCATTACCCACACCCTTAGCAGTGATCAGCTCCCCTAACCACAAAAGAAAAGCTGTTCCTGCCGTTAAGACAGTCGCAATAAGCAAGTATGTTGCAATTCCAGGATTTTCAATCAACTGTCCACCTGACATATTATTGAACCCATAAGACATACCCACAGCTTGGATAAATCCTAGGATAATAGTGAAGTAACGAGTGAATTGCGCTAATTTA
>NZ_CALIED010000002.1:0-2127 GCF_938022135.1 uncultured Psychrobacillus sp. | reverse complement strand
GTAATATCCCGTTAAAACTTTACTCGATATATGCTCCTCCACAACATCCATTGGGTACAGTTCATGTAACTAAAGAAGATGCAATGGCTGCGGAAGAAGGCTAAGGTAATGGAAAAGAGATTGTGAAGGTTTCCACTAAAACTAACGGGTGCGTTAGTTCTATAAGAAAAAATTAAAAAAGTCGATTCCTTAACGTTGAACTGCACCCCAATTGTTAGACACAACTAACAATTGGAGGTGCAGTTTTTTATGGCGAGATTTTCTTCAGAAGAAAAAATACAGGCAGTAAGACAATATATAGATGGTAATGAGGGAGGACAAACAATTGCTAAATCTATTGGTGTTCATCCGAGTTTACTCCATCAGTGGATTAAACAATTTGCACTTTTTGGTGATGATGCTTTTGAAAAACGCTATACAGCCTACCCCGCACAGTTTAAACTAGATGTACTCAATTATATGAACGAACACGGGACGTCTATCAGGGAAACAGCGGCGATTTTTAATATTCCATCTTATGAAACGCTTCGAAAATGGAAAGTTGCTTATGAATCAGAAGGATTTGATGACCTACAATCAAAGAAAAAGGGGCATCCATCCATGAAAAATAGAAATAATAAGACATCAAATACTCAAGTACCCGATGAAGGATCAATAGAGGCTTTACAGGCGGAGAATGAACGTTTACGTATGGAGAATGCCTATTTAAAAAAGTTGAATGCCTTAGTTCAAAACAAGGAAAAATCACCAAACAAGACAAAGCACAAGTAGTCTATGAATTAAGGAATACATTCCCGGTGAAAGCACTTATACAGCTCGCAGACATTCCGCGTAGCACGTATTACTATTGGGTGAAAAACTTCGGTCGTCCTGATCCAGATGCAGAACTGAAAGTATTGATTAAATCTGTTTTCGATGAACATGAAGGTCGGTTTGGTTACCGTCGAATTCGTGATGAACTTAGAAATCGCGGACACAAAGTAAACCACAAAAAGGTACAGCGTATCATGAAAGAACTAGGACTAAAATGTCTTGTCCGTATGAAAAAATATCGCTCTTACAAAGGAACTGTGGGTAAGATTGCACTAAATATTTTAGATCGCAATTTCAAAGCTGAAAAACCAAATGAGAAATGGGTTACGGATATTACAGAGTTTAAATTATTTGGAGAAAAGCTATATTTATCGCCGATATTGGACTTATTTAATGGAGAAATTATTACGTATACAATCGGTTCAAGACCAACCTACTCACTCATTTCAACGATGTTGGATCAAGCTTTTGAACGTTTAACAGACGACGATACTCTCCTTATTCATTCAGATCAAGGCTGGCATTATCAAATGAAGCAATACCGTAATACCCTTAGTGAACGTGGCATTACGCAAAGTATGTCTCGCAAAGGGAATTGTTACGATAACGCTGTTATGGAAAATTTCTTTGGTATCATGAAATCGGAACTTCTTTATCTAAAAGAATTTGAAAGTGTGGAACACTTTAAACACGAACTAGCAAAATATATAGAATACTATAATCACAAACGAATCAAGGCAAAATTAAAAGGCATGAGCCCGGTACAATACCGAGCTCATGCCCAACGGGCTGCCTAACGAAATAACCTGTCTAACTTTATGGGGTCAGTTCATACGTTAAGGAATCGACTTTTTTTACTTCTTCTTATAGAACTAACTAACGCACCTTTTATTTGAATAAAATAAATTTACGGACTAATTTGTAATAACCATAAATTATTAAATAAGCCATCAGATAACTGACCGCAGACCAATATATATTCCATTCATCCCGGTATTCTAATTTACCTAGTAATACAATTAAAAGTTCCAAAAAACTTGTACCTAAGGTAAAGACTAAAAAAGTAATTAGAGTAGACATTTTTTTATAATGAATACTACAAATAAATAAACAGCTCAGTATAGGATAAATACCTAGATCATAGGGAATTGAGGGTAACGATAATTCTCGAAAATTTTTATCCAACTTCCAAAAATAGTTAAATCCAATCTCGTTTATTAAAGAGGCTACAGCCACACCAATCGGATAAAAAGTAATGAAAAGCCTTGTCTGATTTCTAAACAAATAAACCCCTAGTACCCAAGGAAGTATAAA
>NZ_CALIED010000001.1:0-39794 GCF_938022135.1 uncultured Psychrobacillus sp. | reverse complement strand
ACTATAAAAAAGAATGGTTAGTCAAAATCAACCAATAACTTTAACAAAGCTAAAAAAATAAAAGATAATTAACAAAATAGTTAAGAATCTTCCTAATTCGTTAGGACAATGTAATGATTTTGTTACATGATTGTAAAAATATTTAAAAAAAGGTATGTACAACTCTCTTATAAAATGTATAATAATAAATGTAATGAATTTTTCTGAATATTAGGGAGGTTATTTTTGTGAAGAATAGTAAATTAGTATGGCTTCTTAGCCTACTGTTAGTTGTAGGTCTATTCCTAGCTGCATGTGGCGGCGACGATGAGGCTAAAGAAACGCCAGCTAACGAACCAGCAACTGAAACAGATGGAGAAAAAGAAGACGATGGTGCTGAAGAAGCAACATTAGACGAAGAGCAAGTATTAAACTTAATCATGGGTTCTGAAATTCCAACTCTTGATTCTGCTTTAGTAACTGACTCAGTAGGTTTCGATCTACTAAACAACGTAAATGAAGGTCTTTACCGTTTGAACCAAGAAAACGTAGCTGTACCAGCAATTGCTGATGGTGAGCCAACAATTTCTGAAGATGGATTAGTTTATACGTTTAAATTACGTGACGCTAATTGGTCTGATGGTTCTCCAGTAACTGCAAATGACTTTGAATTCGCTTGGAAACGTGCTATGAACCCAGATACTGCTTCTGAATACGGTCCATACATGATGGAAGGCGTTATCAAAAATGCAGCTGCAATCGCTGCAGGAGAAGCTGAGTATACGGAACTAGGAGTTAAAGCTATTGATGAAAAAACATTAGAAGTAACTCTTGAAAAACCAGTACCTTACTTCTTATCATTAATGTCATTTGGAACATTCTTACCACAAAAAGAAGAATTCGTTACAACTCAAGGTGAAAATTACTCTAAAAACTCTGAAGCACTTTTATACAATGGTCCATTCGTATTACAAGATTGGGATGGAACAGGCTTAAGCTGGAAACTAGTTAAAAATGATCAATATTGGGACAAAGACACTGTAAAACTTACTGAAATTAACTATGATGTAGTTAAAGAAGTAGCTACAGCAGTTAACCTTTACACTAATGGAGAAAAAGACCGCGCTGGTCTATCTGGTGAATATGCGATGCAATATGCTAATGATCCAGAGCTAGTAACAGAAATGGATGCATCTGTATTCTACTTTAAGTACAATCAAGAACGTAATGGAGAGCCAACTCCACTTGCTAACGTAAATATTCGTGAAGCTGTTTCTAAAGCTATCAATAAACAAGATTTAGTTGATGTAGTATTAGCAAACGGTTCTGTACCAGCTCACTACCTAGTACCAGCAGGCTTTACTTTTGATGAAGATGCAAACGACTTCCGCGAAGTAAATGGAGATATGTCTACATTTAACGTAGAAGAAGCACAAGCAGCTTGGCAAAAAGGTCTTGACGAATTAGGTGTTACTGAACTTACATTAGAAATTCTTGGTGGAGATTCTGACGTATCGAAAAAAATGGATGAGTATTTCAAAAACCAATTAGAAACAAACTTACCAGGTTTAACTGTTACTCTTAAAGAAGTACCATTTGCAGTGCGCTTAGATCTTGATACAAACCAAGACTATGACATTCAAGTTGCAGGTTGGGGACCAGATTACCAAGATCCTTACACTTTCATGAACTTATGGTTAACTGACGGTGGTAACAATATGATGTCATATTCAAATCCAAAATATGATGAGTTAGTATTATCATCTAACAATGAATTAGCATTAGATGCAGCAGCTCGTTGGCAAGCACTTGCAGACGCTGAAAAACTTCTAATTGCTGAAGACTATGCTATTGGGCCAATTTACCAACGTGGTACTATGCAACTTCTAAAACCATATGTTAAAGGTGTCGTTTCTCACCAAATCGGTGGAGACTATAGCTACAAATGGGCATATATCGAAGGTAAAAACTAATAAAGTTTAAGTTTTAAAAATCTCATAAAATGAGAGTATATGTATTCCTTTCGGAACATATACTCTCTTTTTAAATGAGTCGAAATATACGCAATATTTTTACTATAAAATATAATTTTGACAAATTACTATTTTTTTTGTTTAATATATAGATTAGTAAAATTATAATTTATTAAATAATTTAGGAGGTGCAAAGATGGCGAAATATATTTTGCGTCGTGTTTTTTATATGATTATCACGCTTTTCCTGATTGCGACAGCTACATTCTTCCTAATGAAGACGCTACCAGGATCCCCTATAAGCTCTGCTTCAAAACTATCCCCAGCACAACTTGAAATAGTGGAAGCGAAATATGGATTGAATGATCCCGTTCCCGTCCAGTATGTAAATTACATGCTTAACTTAGTTCAAGGTGATTTAGGTAACTCATTTCAGTTCAAAAATGCTGAAGTTACTGATTTGATTTTAAGTCGTATCGGACCATCGTTCCAAATTGGTGCTCAAGGCCTTATTGCAGGAGTACTAGTAGGTATTATTTTAGGGATGATTGCAGCATTAAAACAAAATACATTTTGGGACTATGGGAGTACAGTTTTAGCCATTATCGGTATCTCTATTCCATCATTCGTATTTGCCACAGTATTACAATATTGGTTAGGAGTTAAATGGGAAATATTACCAGTAGCTTTATGGAAAGATGGATGGGCCTCAAGTATTATGCCTTCCATTGCATTAGCGATGGGACCACTGGCTACCGCATCTCGTTTTATTAGAACAGAGATGGTAGAAGTTTTAAGCTCTGATTATATAACATTAGCAAAATCTAAGGGAGCAAATGGTACTGAAATAGCATTTAAACATGCTTTGCGTAATGCTTTAATCCCATTAGTAACCGTACTTGGTCCGATGGCAGCTGGGTTATTAACTGGGTCATTAGTAATTGAACAAATCTTTGCTATCCCAGGAATCGGAGAACAATTTGTAAAATCTATTAACGTAAATGACTATTCTATTATTATGGGTACTACTATTTTCTTCTCTGTATTCTTAATTGTTGTAATATTCATTATAGATTTACTTTATGGAATCATTGATCCACGTATACGTTTGTCAGGAGGTAAAAACTAATGAGTCAAGACTTGAAAAAATTACCTGCTGATTCATTTGATAGAATCCAAGTAGATAGCAGTCAAGCGGAGAGAATTACTAAACCAAGCGTAAGCTTTTGGAAAGATGCTTGGTATCGTATAAGAAAGAATAAGGCTGCTATTGTAAGTGTATTTATATTAGCTTTTATTATTTTTATGTCATTGATTGGTCCATATATTGGTCCTCATGACGCGGAAACACAAACAATTACCCATGCGAACTTACCACCAAAAGTTCCAGGAGTTGAAAAACTTGGAATTATGGACGGTCATGGAAACTTGGCAGGTAAAGAAGTAGATTTATATGAATTAAAAAATGTAGATACTTATTATTGGTTTGGAACGGATGGTTTAGGTCGTGATATGTTTGCTCGAGTATGGGAAGGAACACAGGTATCTCTTTTCATCGCATTCATGGCAGCGTTAATTGACATGGTTATTGGAGTCGCCTATGGAGGTATCTCCGGTTACTATGGTGGACGTGTAGATGACGTTATGCAGCGTATAGTAGAAATTCTAATTGGTATTCCAAATCTAGTAATCGTTATCCTCATGATCATGTTTATGGATCCTGGTATCACGGCAATCATTATTGCTATTACGATAACTGGCTGGATTGGAATGTCTCGCGTAGTTCGAGCACAGGTTTTGAAATACAAAAACCAAGAATTTGTTCTAGCTTCTCGTACGTTAGGTGCTTCCAATAACAGAATCATAACAAAACATATTTTGCCGAATGTTGTAAGTATTATTGTTATTAATACAATGTTTACAATACCTAGTGCGATTTTCTTTGAGGCTTTCTTAAGCTTTATTGGATTAGGATTACAGCCGCCTGCAGCTTCGTTAGGTACGCTAATTAATGATGGAGTTAAATTACTTAAATTCCAACCACATATTTTAGTATTTCCAGCTGTAATTATAAGCTTACTAATGCTGTCCTTTAACCTTCTTGGTGATGGTTTAAGAGATGCGCTAGATCCAAAGATGAAAGACTAAAGGAGGAAAGCAAGGATGGATAAAATATTGGAAGTTAAAGATCTAGAGCTTTCCTTCCATACTTTTGCAGGCGAGGTTAAAGCTATTCGTGGTGTAAACTTCGATCTTTTCAAAGGAGAAACACTTGCAATCGTAGGGGAGTCTGGCTCTGGTAAGTCAGTTACAACAAAGTCAATTATGCGTTTGTTGCCGGAATCTAGCTCTGAATTTAAAAATGGACAGATTCTTTTTAATGGTAAAGATTTAACAAAGCTTACAGATAAAGAAATGCAAAAGATTCGTGGAAAAGATATATCTATGATTTTCCAAGATCCAATGACGTCTTTGAACCCGACAATGACAATAGGTAAACAAATTATGGAGCCTATTTTAAAGCATCGTAAAGTAAGTAAGGCAGAGGCGAGAAAAGTAGCGGTGGATTTATTGCGTCTAGTTGGTATGCCAAAGCCGGAAGCACGCATAAAACAATACCCTCACCAATTCTCTGGTGGACAACGTCAACGTATTGTTATAGCTATTGCCCTAGCTTGTAATCCACAGATTCTGATTGCGGATGAACCAACAACGGCATTGGATGTAACAATTCAAGCGCAAATTTTAGAATTAATGAAAGACTTACAAAAGAAAATTGATACATCCATCATCTTTATTACGCATGATTTAGGAGTAGTAGCTAATGTTGCGGACAGAGTAGCTGTAATGTATGGTGGTAAGATTGTGGAAACTGGGACGGTAGATGAAATATTCTATAACCCTCAGCATCCATATACATGGGGCTTGTTAAGCTCTATGCCTTCATTAGATACTGCTGAAGAAAAGCTCTATGCAATTCCAGGAACACCACCCGATTTGTTAAGCCCTCCTAAAGGAGACGCTTTTGCTCTTCGTAGTGACTATGCGATGAAAATAGATATGGAGCAATCTCCTCCATTCTTTAAGGTTAGTGATACGCATTACGCTGCTACATGGTTATTGCATCCCGATGCACCAAAAGTAGAGCCACCTGCTTCTATTGTTGAACGTATGAAAAATTTCCCTGGAAGTCGTTACTACGAAGGGAGTACTAACTAATGGCTGAAAAATTACTAGAAATTAAAAATTTAAAGCAATATTTTAACGAAGGTAAAGAAAATGAAGTTCGTGCAGTAGACGACATTAGCTTTGATATCTATAAAGGTGAAACTTTGGGTTTAGTAGGTGAATCCGGATGTGGTAAGTCTACAACTGGACGAACTATTATTCGACTTTATGATGCTACTGACGGAAAAGTTATTTATGATGGTGTAAACGTACATGATAAAAAATCAAAAAAAGATTTAAAAATCTTTAACCGTAAAATGCAAATGATCTTCCAAGATCCTTACGCATCTTTAAATCCGCGTATGAAAGTTTTGGATATCATAGCAGAAGGTTTAGATATTCATGGCTTAGTTAAAAATCAGACTGAACGTAAGGCGCGAGTAATTGAATTGCTGGAAACAGTGGGTCTTAATAAAGAGCATGCTGAACGTTATCCTCATGAATTCTCTGGTGGTCAGCGTCAACGTTTAGGTATAGCTAGAGCGTTAGCTGTAGATCCTGAATTCATTATTGCGGATGAACCAATATCAGCTTTAGATGTATCTATCCAAGCCCAAGTAGTTAACTTATTAAAAGAATTGCAGGAAGAAAAGGGTTTAACATATCTTTTCATCGCGCATGACCTTTCCATGGTTAAATACATTTCAGATAGAATTGGTGTAATGTATTTCGGTAAATTAGTAGAGCTTGCACCTGCCGAAGAATTATACTCAAATCCATTACATCCATATACGCAGTCTCTATTATCTGCTATCCCGCTTCCAGATCCTAACTATGAGCGTACTCGTGTACGTAAGTCTTATGATCCTTCTTCGCACAAATATACGGATGGGGAAGAAATTGCAATGCGTGAAGTTACACCGGGTCACTTTGTATTTTGTTCTGAAAAGGAATTTAAAGAACTAAAAGCTATATCCCAATCACGTATTTAATAAACCATTAAAAGTAGGCTAATCGAAGAAATTCGAATTAGCCTACTTTTTTTGTCAGAATATATTTTCAAAGTTAAAGCTAAAAATAAGTTATACAAAATTTCTATGCTTATGGAGTAAAAGGGTGAAAAAGAAATAATGATATAGCTGAACATTTAGATTAATTATAATTTTTATTGTAATATTAGACGTATGTACTCTTTTCATCGTACGATATAGTTGTTAGAATGTTAGACGTAAAGAAAGGGAGACGGTTATGAAACAAAAATTATTAACAGTAATTTCTGGTATTATGCTAGGTGTTTTAATGATGACACCATTCGAAGTTTCAGCTGAAACAAAAGCTTTCTCGAAGGATTTTACATCGAAGGAATTTGGCTTCAATTCAATAGAGGAAACGTTAGTATCCTCTTCTAAGCTATTTGTCTATGACTCCGGACTTACTTTTAACTATCCTGATGCGGTAAGAGGAGTGTACGTGACGGGTCACTCAGCAGGCGGTTCAAGGTTTAATCAATTAGTAGAGCTAATGGATAATACTGAGTTAAACGCTATGGTCATCGATATTAAAGATGATTTTGGAAACCTAACTTATAAGCCTAAAGAGGATTCACCTTTGTTCAAGTATGAAATTGGAAAACCATACATAAAAGATCTTAGAGGAATTCTAGAAGTGATGGAGAAAAAAGAGATTTATCCGATTGCCCGCGTTGTTGTTTTTAAAGACACGGAACTAGCGGAAAGAAAGCCAGAATTATCATTTGTTGAAAATGGTTCCGTTTGGAAGAATGGAAGAGGCGAAGCTTTTGTTAATCCATTTATGCAAGAAGTATGGGATTACAATGTAGAAGTTGCAATTGAAGCAGCGAAAATGGGATTTAAGGAAGTTCAGTTTGACTATGTACGCTTTCCAGAAGGATTTGAAAAAAGAGACACTACATTAGAATATGGTAAGGGAAAATATGAGGCATCTGAGTTGGACTCAACCCAGCGTAGAGTTTCAGCAGTAACTGACTTTGTTGCTTATGCTAGAGAAAAATTAAAGCCATATGGTGTACAAGTGTCTGTTGATATATTTGGATACTCCGCAACACTACCAGAAGCTCCAGGTATCGGACAAAATTTCTCGAAGATATCGGAAAATGTAGATGTCATTTCATCCATGATTTATCCAAGTCATTGGACATCTTATTTTGGGATTGCGAAACCGGATTTAGAACCATACCGTCTTGTCCAAGAATACGCTAAGGTTGAGAATGCCAAGCTAGGAGAGCTAGAAAACCCTCCAGTGTCCAGACCTTGGTTACAAGATTTTACTGCTTCTTATCTAGGTAAGGGGAATTACTTAGTATATGGTAAGACCGAGGTAGAGGCTCAAATAAAGGCATTAAACGAAGCCGGTATTAACGAATTCTTATTATGGAATGCCGGGAATAAATATACGCCAGGTGTAGATTATACACCAGTTAACTAATGTGACAAGTGGCTAGGACAGAACCCAACTTAGAATAATTCAAAAGCTCCTCAGATTTTACGAAAGTAAAATTTAGGGAGCTTTTTTTACTATCTGCTGTTTTGAGGGGATGCTTCTATGCAGATGCTAAGAACTATAGATGCACGTGGGATCCAAACCACCTGACTATCCGAATATTTTACTTAAAAATATGAGCAAACTGGCCTTAATTACAACATAAAATGAAACTTTTTTTCATGAAAAACGTACTATATAGTGTAACAGTTGTTTTCATTAAAGATCTGCTAATTGAGAATGAATATTTTTTTAGAAAACATGGTTTAAATGCTTTTAAAAAAGGGTATCATTGTATTAAAGAAACATTATTATTCTAAAAATGTATCAGGTTGTTCATTATATGGCCAAATTGTAAATACTCTTTATAAGTGAGAAAAATTCTGGAAAAATGTATTTTAAATACTTATTAATTAGTGTATACTATAAAAGTGCTAAACTACATTAAATTAATTATAATCTACTTTATATAACACAAGTAACAATCGAGAGGAAGTGTTTTTTAATATGATGGTTACATTATTTACTTCTCCAAGCTGTACTTCATGTAGAAAAGCAAAAGCCTGGTTAGAAGAGCATGACATTCCTTACACAGAAAGAAATATCTTTTCTGAACCATTAAGTATCAGCGAAATTAAAGAAATACTGCGTATGACCGAAGACGGTACAGACGAAATAATATCTACTCGTTCAAAAATATTCCAAAAATTAAACGTTGATGTGGAAAGCCTACCACTTCAAAGGTTATATGAATTGATTCAAGAATATCCAGGTTTACTTCGTAGACCTATCATATTAGACGAAAAACGTTTACAAGTTGGATACAATGAAGATGAAATTCGTAGATTTTTACCTAGAAAAGTTCGTGCGTATCAATTACTAGAAGCGCAAAGACTTGTGAATTAGTTCAGGATTAAGCTGATGATTTTCAAAGAAATTTTGAAAATCATCAGCTTTTCTTTATTAGTTTTTCTTGCCTCATGTTATAATTTTTAAAAACATAAAAAGTTGTATTAATATTTTTAAAAGTGAAGCTGGAATCCTTTTCTTTTTTTATTAAACAACATACAATAGTAATAGACACTACAATAATGAGGCGGAAGAAGCGAAAGGAGATGTGTTAAATGGATATCGAGCGCATCAATGACAACACTTTCAAAGTATACATTTCATACATCGACATTGAAGAAAGAGGCTTCAGCCGAGATGAAATTTGGTTTAATAAAGATAAGAGCGAGCAGCTTTTTTGGGAAATGATGGATGAGGTTCATGACGACGATCATTTTGAGGAGTTAGATGGTCCATTATGGATACAAGTTCATGCGATGGAAAAAGGTTTAGAAGTGATTGTCACTCGAACGGAAATGGCAAAAGATGAACGATCAGACGATAGCTTAAGTGCAGAGGATTTATCAAACAAGATATTTAAAAGTGCTGTCTCTAATTCCATGGGGCCACATGAGTTTGATGATTTTTCAAATTATATGGATGACTTAGATGAAATACCCGCAGAATATACTTTTATATTCGAAAATTTTGAAGATGTTATTGGATTGTCCAAAAAACTAGATGATTTAGATCTTGACACTTCTTTGTATCATTATAATGAAAAATATTACTTACACGTAATTTTTGATATGGATATAGCGGAGTTAGAAGTTATTTTAAATACGTTGAGTGTTATTTCAGAGTTTGGGCAAAGTACAAAAACAACAATTCACATAATACAAGAGTATGGCAAAGAAATTATAGCAGCCAATGTGATGGAAGAATTAAATAAACATTTTTAAAACCTTCTGAAGAGAAGGTTTTTTTTTGTTTAGGAAATTATAAAGTTCTGAACATGTGGATAAATTGATTAGGCGCCTGCGCTTTTCTAGATGTCTAGCTCCACCGCCTTGCCCCTCGGGTCAAATGAGAAAATACTGTGGTGGCTGAGGAGCTGCCTCCTCGTTTTTCCCCATTTGCCTGTCGGGGCAGAGATAGGCGGCTGCGCTTTTCTTGTTTTGAAAAATTTTAACTTCATACCATTATGATTTTGATTATTGTGTTTTATTTCTTTTATTTGTATATTAAGAATGGAGGTGATTATCATATTAACAGCCCTAACAAAGGACGGAGAAATCTTCATACCAGCTCATTATTCAAGAGATAGTTTAAAAATGATGAGACAGAATGTCTTTAATTGTGCAGAATGTAGAGAGACGCTTATTTTAAAAGTTGGCAGCATCAAAATACCTCATTTTGCTCATCATCAAAATACCGTTTGTGCACAGTCGTTTTCAGAAGGGGAAAGTGAAGATCATCTGAGTGGGAAAATTCAACTGTACGATTTTCTGCAAAGTAAAAAAGTAACTTGTAATTTGGAACCATTTATTTTTGAAATTAAGCAAAGACCAGATATTTTAATCTTTACAGACAATATAAAGGTTGCACTTGAGTATCAATGTAGTAAAATACCCCCTAGTATCATTCGAAAACGTAATAAAGGCTATACGCAGGTCCATATCAAACCACTTTGGGTTTTAAAAACCCCTAATCCACTGGATTTTCCCCCTCAGCAAATTGGTTCCATGAAGATTTCTGCTTTTCAAACAGAACTTTTATATCATAGTATGAATGGTAAAGTTCTAATCACATACTGTCCTCAAACCAAATCCTTTTCCTATATTTCTAATCTCCTTCATCTATATTCCAATCATTTTATCGTAAAAGTTAATAGGCTACCCATGACTATGCAAACATGGCCCTTAGCTATGGTTAAAACAATTACTGAGCACGAGTTTCAGACTTATTTAAAACTCTACCAAGATAAGAGAATGAAACGTTTAAAAAATTTATATCTATATAACCGTAAAGGTATTCAATCTTCCTTTTTACAGGTGTGCTATAAGTGGAGAATAAATCCTATAAATCTTCCTTTGTTTATTGGGGTACCGTCTTATGGGGCTGATGCGTTTGATAAGCATGCCTGTGAATGGCAGCTGCAGTGGATCGATTTTTTACTAGGCAATAGTCTGATGTTAGACACGATTACCGACCAACACTATCGCTATTTCTTACTGGTTCATCGTTGGAAGGATCCCAATCGATTAGTAATGCGAATAAAGGCTTTAAAAGCGTATGTAGCGATCCTCTTGGAATGCTTAGATATACCGGAACAACTTCACCCAGAGAGTACATGTAACTATACCAAAATGCATAAATTACTTTATAACCAATTCCTTGCAAAAGGAGCTGAAAATTGAGAAAATAGAATTGGTTCGTAGTTCGAAACAATAGGAGGAGAGAGTATTTTGACAGCAGATACAAAAAATAAAATCTTAACAAGAAGTGAAGTAGATGAACGTCTTACTTGGAAGTTGGAGGATATATTTTCTACTGAAGCGGATTGGGAAAAAGAATTTAAGGAAGTAGCGGAGTTAGCTAAAAAGGCCTCTTCTTATCAAGGAACAATAAGTTCTGGACCAGAAGCATTATTAGAAGTTTTAACATATCGTGACGAGCTAACTAGCCGATTACGTAAGCTATATACTTATGCTCATATGCGTAATGATCAAGATACTTCAAATAGTAAATACCAGGCTTTAGATAGCCGTATAAAGTCTTTATACGTAAAAGTTTCCACAGAGCTTTCGTTTTTAGTACCTGAAATATTGTCCTTAGATGAAACGGTACTAGGAAATTATCTTAAAGGAAACAACGAACTTCAAGTATATAAACAAATGCTAGATGAGATAAACAAAGAGCGTCCACATGTACTTCCAAAAGAGCAAGAGGCACTACTTGCTCAGTTTTCTGAAGTGACCGGGGCATCAGCGGATACTTTCGGCAAGTTAAACAATGCAGATTTGGAATTCCCCTTCATTAAGGATGAGAATGGCAATGAAGTACAACTTACACATGGTCGCTATAGTAGATTTTTAGAAAGTGAAGATCGACGAGTGCGTGAGGATGCATTTAAGGGTATGTACGAAACCTATGGTAAATTTAAAAATACATTTGCGTCTACTTTGAGTGGGAATATCAAAGCGGATAATGTTAATGCAAAGATCAGAAACTATGCATCTGCTAGAGAAGCTGCTTTGTCAGCTAACCACATCCCTGAATCTGTTTATGATAACTTAGTGGAAACGGTTAACAAAAATGTCCATTTACTTCATCGATATGTCAGTCTTCGTAAAAAAGTTCTTGGTGTAGACGAGCTACATATGTATGATTTGTACACACCGTTAGTAAAAGAATTGAAAATGGAGTATACGTACGACGAGGCTTGTGCAGTAATGTTAGAGAGCTTTAAGCCTTTAGGTGAGGAATACGTTTCAATTGTTAAAAAAGGTCTTGAAAGCCGCTGGGTAGATGTTGTGGAAACGAAAGGAAAGCGTTCTGGTGCCTATTCATCTGGTACTTATGGAACTAATCCTTATATTTTAATGAACTGGCAAGATAACGTAAATAACTTATTTACGCTTACTCATGAGTTTGGACATAGTATTCATAGCTATTATACTAGGGAAAATCAACCGTATGTGTATGGGGACTATTCTATTTTCGTTGCAGAGGTAGCGTCAACTTGTAACGAGGCTTTGTTAAATGATCATTTACTAAAAACAATAGAAGATCCTAAGAAACGTATTTATTTACTAAACCATTGGCTTGAAGGATTTAGAGGGACAGTATTTAGACAAACCATGTTTGCGGAGTTTGAGCATATCATTCATCAATTAGACCAAGACGGTGAAGCATTAACAGCTGATAAGTTTACCGAAGTGTATTACGAGCTAAACAAGAAATATTTTGGTGACGATATTGTTATAGATGAGCAAATTGGTTTAGAATGGTCTAGAATTCCTCACTTCTATTACAATTACTATGTATATCAATATGCAACTGGCCTAAGTGCCGCTACTGCACTGAGCAATCAAATCTTGTCTGAAGGACAGCCAGCGGTTGACCGTTATATTAATGAGTTCCTTAAAGCTGGTTGCTCAGATTATCCAATCGAAGTTTTGAAAAAAGCTGGAGTAGATATGAACACAGCTTCTCCAATTGAAGAGGCTTGTAAAGTATTTGAAGAAAAACTAAATGAATTAGAGCAGTTATTGAGCTAATTAGAAAAAGCCACCTCTTAATAGAAGAGGTGGCTTTTACTTTAGAATAGAAATTATAAATTCTGGGATAATGTTTGACGAATTTGTGAAAGTGAAGTACAAGGAGTTGTTTTTATTACTGGAGCATGCTAAAGTAAGAGTGTGAAATAAATCACAAGATAACATACACCCCTTTGTTTGAACGTGAACATTTCTCCCATCCCCTTTGTAAAAAACCCTTTCCTAATTGAGGAAAGGGTTTTTTCTTTTGGCTATGTTAAAGTTATCGGTCAATTTCGACTAAACTTTTCTTTTTTATACCGACTGTAAATTAAACGACTATTAAAAATATAAATTGATTATGAAGTGTGGCTGGAGTGATTTTTCCTGCTTTATTTATGCAAGTAATTTATAAATAGGGCTTTATTAACTGGAGCGCCAGACGGCGACTCCTACGGGATGAGTGAGACAGATAAGACATCACAACCACGCGCGTATGCGATGGGTGATGGCTTATCGCTCACCCCGAGGAAAGCGTCCGGCTGGAAGCGGAAATCAATTCTACTCTCTGATTTAAGATTTCTTTGTATCATAAATCAACCCTACCCTTTAACATAGCCTAAATTTAAAATATATGTGACTTTTGTTAAGTAACCATCGTCTAATAGTAAAGGAGTTGTTGTTATGAAGAAATTCTCCGTGTTAACCATCGTAACTGGACTTGTAATAGTAGGGTGTAGTCCAGTTAAATCAAATGAAAATAACGAAAAAAATATACATGAAGTCTCAGATAGTACCAGCACACTTAGTGAAGTAACCTCTGCTATTACACCCGGCTCAGAACAGAGTGTAGATGGCCCTCCTCATTATGAAGTAAAAAACAAAGGAGAGCTATCTATTCAGGATGCAAAAAATGCTTATGAAATGTGTGCAAGAGCGCTGACCGACTATTATAAGGCGGTATGGAATGGTACGGATATTGAATTGAATGCTTTTATGAATAATGAAAACCTTGTACATTATACACAAAAGAAGATACAATCCCAATTTGACTTGTATTTCACGATTAATTTTGCAGATGACTTTGTACAAAGTGTGGGTATTGCCACTCGTGATGTAGATTGGGAAGTGGAGTATACGAACGATGAGGATGGAGGTTTTCTCTATTTACACTTACCTGCAGAAATCAATTATAATCAAGGTAGCTTTGGTGAAGCCACTGAATTTCTAGTGCGTAATGAAAATGATCAGCTGGTCATTGTTGATTGGTATACAGGTGGGAAGGATACTTATGATTTTATGGTTCGAGGAGAAAACGAAACGATTGACAGCCCAACTATTTGGAATAATAGTCAATGGGTGAAGGAGATAAATAGTAATCAGCTTAATTTCTCAGGCTCAACTCGATAATTACATACAGCTAACTTGTAATACACAATTAAATTTAATGCTGGCTGCTACTAATTAAATTTATGAACAGCTGTAAAAAAAGAAAATGTGAGTTTACAGTTCAATTAGCTACTCATCTAAACTGTTCCTGTAGAAGGTAATAAGAAGGACTAGTACTGCTTCTGTGGCAACTTCCGATATTTATTTAGTGTGGGTCTTGCTCTTCGGGAATGGTACTAAATACTAAGCTTTTATCATTTCTGACTGTCACAAAATTTTCAAGCTGATGGACCCATCCGTCTTCACCTTTTACACCTCTTCCAGCTAATATAAAGCTATCTGGATTTATGCTCTTAACTGAGAATTCTAATCTATATACGTCTTCCGAAGCTTCATTTGTATAGCTTAACTCTAGATCGTCTAAAGTAAATTCGGTTACCATGTCATCATTTTTCAAATTCTCCGTTGCTGTATCCGTAATTCGTTCTCTTAGCTCATCTTCTGCTGAACCTCCCCTTAAAAAGAAAAACCAAAAAGGAACAGCCATAACTAAAAGAAAACAAAGAATCAAAAAAGATAATTTAAGCATTAAAATTTTTTGATATGGTGTAGTTGAGATTAGCTTCAAGGCTAGCTCCCCCTTTCATAAAAGTAAACGTAATTTACATAAATAACATCGATGATCTTGGCAAGGCAACAACTCTAGTAGTCTGAATCTTAAACCCCAGGATCCCACTTTTCCTATTTTAATGCCCCTCCATAGGTGTAGTGCTGAATACTAGTGTCTCGTTATCCTTGACCGTTACATAATTCACTTTTTCATTGATCCAACCACTTTCGCCCTTAACCCCTCCTCCTGTCAGTATAAAATTTGTTGGATCTGTAGGTTTAATGGAGAAAGTTATTATATATACCTCTTCTGACTCTTTGTTTTTATGACTTAACTTAATCGTGTCAATTGTGAACTCCGAAATAGTGGGATCTTCCTTCAGCAGAGAACTTGCAGCAATATGGATACTTTCAGTTAAATCTCCCGAGACATTAGTGCTGTTGCCACTTTTAAGTAACCAAACGATGCTAAGAACAATTGCAAAAATAAGTAGTATTAAAAATATATTTTTCCCATTCTTAGAGGAAGGTGATTTAGAAATTAGTTTCACCTTTAACACTTCCTTATCTACAAAAATCGTATACTTATCTTTATATATACGATTAACTTCTAGAAAACATTCGCCACCTCCCTCACTGTTAATACAAAGGAAAAATTATTAGAATTTCGGAATGTCGATTGCGGTATGACTAATTTTTCTACGCATAGAAAAGTATTAGTCTATATATGAAGACGCGATCTTTACTATAATCACCAAAAAAACCCCGAGAGATGTGACTCACGAGGAAATTCAATAATATGATGAAAATTTTCTTAAGAGGAAAGGTTTCCTACTTTTAGAGTCACTATTATGAAAGAGAATCCCTTTTACCAAAAGCCATCTTACTTCTACATCAATCTTTTTATTTCCTTGCCTGCCTGCCTTTTTAATCTGCGTCCCTCATTTTACAGCTCCTGCCGTTAGCCCTTCCATAAACTGCTTCGATGCAAGGAGAAAAAGAACCATCATAGGCAATGAAGCTAATGTTAGCCCTGCAAACAAAGACCCCCAGTCGGCTGAATGCTCCCCAAAAAGAGAAAGCATACCAACAGGAATCGTCATTTTTGCCTTTTCAGTTATAAATATGAGCGGGAAGAAAAAGTCATTCCAAGCAGCTATAAAGTTGATTATGACAACTGTTCCTATAGCAGGTCGCATAAGTGGAAGAAGCACATGCCAAAGGGTACGAAGGTTCCCAGCCCCATCCATCCTTGCCGCCTCCTCAAGTTCCATCGGTAACGTCTTGAAAAAGCCTGTTAAAATAAGCATTGTAATAGGGGCACCAGTAGCTATATTCATAAGTATTAAAGACCATAAAGAATTGATGAGGCCTAGATCACGCATCAAGATAAATAACGGAACTATCCCAAGCTTTATCGGAATCATCATACCTAGCAAAAACACAAAGAAAATGGCACTATTCCAGCTAAAGTTAAATCGAGCAATATAAAATGCAGCCAAAGAACAAAATAACACGACTAGAACTACAGAAGTAACGCTCACCATGACACTATTATAAAAATATTGGTCAAATGGAATCTTATTTAATAACGTTCTGTACGTATCTAGACTAAAGCTTGTAGGTAATCCTAAGGGATCCTTGAATATCTCCGAACTAGATTTAAAAGAAGACATAAACATTAAAAAAATTGGATATAAGCTGACGGTAGCAACTCCGAACATGACAATATAATAAAATGGCCTGGTCCAAATAGTATTTTTCTCCATACTTTTCACCTCTTACATTTGTACTTCTTTTTTATTCATAAGCTTTAGGAAGATCATTGTACATATTAATATGAAGAAAAATAAAACAGTCGCAAGTGCGGAGCCAAGTCCAATTGCCGTTGAGCTAGAAGCAGTGGAGCTACCAAAGGCAAGTCGATAAAAAAATACTGCCATTGTATCTGTTGAGTAATATGGTTCTCCCATCGAGCCTTGCATAGCATAAACGAGCTCAAATGCTTCGAACGATTGAATAAAGGTCAAAACCGTCATAATCAATATAGATGGAATCATTAATGGGATGTATATCTTTCGTAACATGGAAACTCCCTTTGCTCCATCCAGTCTTGCAGCTTCGATGAGTTCACCTGGAATGCTTTGGAAACCAGCTAAAAATATTAGTACACCAAACCCCAAGCCGAACCAACAGTTCACAAGGATAATGGAAATTAGAGCTGTTTCTGGCTCACCCAACCATGCTCTTTGTAGATCTTCTAAACCAAGCTTTCCTAAAATAAGATTGAGTGTACCAAAGTTAGGATTTAAGATTAGCTTCCACAAGAAACCAACTACAATAACTGATAATAACCGCGGTAAGAAAAAAGCTACTTTGAAAAATTCAGCACCTTTTACTTTTTTATAGACTATAAAAGCTAAAAGAAAAGCAAGGCCATTTATGACAACCATTTGTATGCAAAAGTAAAGGACATTATGGGAAAAAGCATTCCTAAACATGGACCCATAAGGCTCTGTAGTAAAGAGAGTGACAAAATTATCCAAACCAACAAAGGCATCTCTTGTGAATCCTTTAAAGGAGAAGAAGCTATATGATAATGCTGCTAGTATAGGATAGAGTACAAACATCCCATAAATGATTAATATAGGGACGGGGAAAAGGTGGATCGTCCACCCCTTCCCCTTCTTTGAACGCTTTACTGGAGCTGTTTCTTCTGACATATTTCACAGCCTCCTTACTTATTTATTGAAAGGGGGAAAACCACGATTCAGCACTTTTTTGCACCTTATCGGCTACTTCCTCTGGTGTAACCTCGCCAAGATACATTCCTTGTAATTCTGTTTCTAGGACAGTTTTTGTAGTAGGATCTCCACCTGTAAAATTTATAACCCAATAATACGGGGTTGAACTTGTTTCCACCGCTTTACTTAGCTCACTAAGAAGCTCATCTTCTGAACTGATCCCAGGAATTGCACTAATCATATTAAATTCTTTCACAAAAAGCTCTCCAAATTCCTTTGTTGTTAAAAACTGAAGAAACACCTTAGCTGCTTCTTTGTTTTTAGAATTTGCATTTATCGCAAATGAACCGTCAACCCACGAAGTTACTGTTTGATTTCCTTGCTTAGACGGCATTGCGAAATACCCATAATCTAAGTCTCCGTTTAAATCGTTAACTACGGGAATTTCCCAGCTCCCAAGTGGGAACATCGCTGCCTGCTCCATAGCAAACATCGTGCGAATATCATCCATTCCTAGCCCCTCAGAGTTTTTCGGGAAGTATTTCTTTAAATCATTCATTACTTGAATGGACTCTTTAAATGCCGAATCAGTAAAATCCGTTTCCCCTTTGATCAGCTTTTCTGCAAAGGTATTTCCATCAACAACCCCTGCTCCAACTATTCCATGGGTTAACGACAATAGCCAACCTTCTTTAGTTCCCATTGCAATAGGCGTAACTCCGGCTTCTAATAGCTTCTCATTCACTTCTATAAACTCATCCCACGTTGTAGGGATTTCAATTCCATGGTCTGCGAATATCTTTTTATTGTAGAAGAATTGAGTGGAGCTAATATTCAGGGGAACCCCGTATTGCTCTCCGTCAGCTCCTCGAGATGCAGCTAGAAATTCATCGGAATACTGGCCTAACCCTTCTAAATCACTAATCGGCTCTACAAATCCAGCATCCACTAGCTTTAATCCTGCACCATAAGGTCTTAAATGAAAAATGTCAGGGCCCTCTCCTGCTTGTAGTGCAGTATTTAATACTGTATTGTATTCTGTATTTTTAGTCGGGTTAAATTCTACCTGTATTTCCGGGTGTGTTTCGTTAAAAAGTGCGATTACTTTTTCATATTTCGAAACATCCTCTGTTCTCCAGCTTCCAATGGTTAAGTTTACTGTTTCCTTATCTCCTGATGTGGCAACTTTGTCTCCATCTCCCTGTGAGCCAGTTGTGGACGAACTATTTTCCTTATCATCTGAACAAGCACCTATAATGAAAGTAACCAACATAATCAAAAAAATTGTAAGACCATTTTTAATCCAACTTTTCATAATTAGTACTCTCCTTTTTTATAAACGTCTCGTAAACGCTTTCATGGATCTCCAGTCTAAACTCTTTTTTTGGAACATCCCTCCCGTAATGTATTGCATTGGTTAACAGCACCACAAATAGTTTTTCTTTTGGATCTATCCATATAGATGTTCCAGTAAATCCTGTATGTCCAAATGAGCCAATGGACCAGTCTGTACTGATTGTAACTTCAGTATCTTTACCATTCCATACTTCAAAGCCTAGACCCCTGTGTTCAAAAAATTTTTGATGACAGTCTTGTAACCAGGCAGGATTAAATACAGTTTGATCAGATGGATGTAACCAGTAATGCACGTATTGAACAAGGTCATCCAAACACGAGAATAATCCTGCACTTCCTGATACCCCATTTAACATATATGCTTTTTCATCGTGTACTACTCCTTGGACATAGCTCCCATTCATATATTCAGTTGATGCTATAAGACTTCTAACCTCTTCTTTAGGATTAAATGTCGTATTTTTCATCCCCATTGGTATGAGAACTTCCCTCTCTACAAATTGATCGAAAGTCTCTCCCGACACTTCCTCAATAATTTTCCCTAACAAAATCATTCCTAAATCGCTATAAACTACAGTTTTTCCTGGCTCAAAAATTGGATTGACACTAAGTATCTCCTCTAAAACATCTCGATTCTCTCCTCTTTTTACTGGTGGGGATAAATCTGCAGGTAGACCACTATTATGATAAAGAAGGTGTTCAATATTAATATTTGGATATTGGAATTGTGGAATATACTTTTGAACAGAATCCTTTAGAGATACCTGTTTTTTATCTAGCAGAACGAGAGTGGCTGGTAATGTTGCAACTACTTTGGTTAATGATGCGATATCAAAAACAGTTTCCAAAGTGATTTCCTTTACTTCACCAGTATTTGTAACAAATGAGCCAAAGCTGTCCCTATATAGCACTACATTGCCTTGCTGAACATGAATGACGCCTCCAGGTATTTTCTTAGCTACCAAGTATTCATTTATAATATTCCTAAGCATAATTCCCTCCTCCATTAAATTTAATTTTCTGATAATTATTAATTACAGTATATAAAATATCATTCTAAGAAACAATCGAATTTTTAAAATACTATTTTAAGTTGCTTGCATTGCAGAACGCGTCAGCCAGATATAGAAATGAGCAGCTTTCAAATTTAAAAAAGCGAGCAACTGGACCAGTTAACGTCCGCTTACTCGCTTTAAATACTTTTAAGGACTCATAAACAAATTTCAAACGGGAGAAAAATAGATTAAACAACTACCGTTAGCTTCCTCATGAATAAACCAGTGTATAATAAACCGATCCCAATCATAAGGATAATTCCAATATATACAGACATCATGGTCGGTACTAAAAATGCCCCGATAATAATCGTGGAGCGAGCGATTAAGTCTGCTCCGCTAAATGAGAAGTTAGAAAATGCGGAGTAAGATCCCCTTTTGTCTGCGGGTATCATATTTGCTTGCTCGGCATTTCTTACAGGTGAATATATCAACTCACCAACCGTAGCAATTAAATTAAAGAATATAAGTATATACCATGTATTGGCAGATGTTATCGTTATGTATCCAATACTATATAATGCTAACCCCACTAGCAATACACGCTTATTGCTGAAACGATCCGTTATTTTGTTGATAAAAAAAGTCAAACAAACGACTAAAAGCATGTTTTCTATATTAAGTAAACTTAGCATTCTAACTCCGGCAAGCTCGAAATCTCCTATTTGGACCGACTGAAAAGTTTCCGCTAGCCTTACACCTATATAGCTGTTTAAAGAAAACTCGGCAGCAAAAATGAACATGGATCCAACGACTACCTGGACGAACGGTTTATCTTGAAAGGCAATTTTATAATTATGTATGAGATCAATAAAAACGTTTTTGTGCTGCTTTTCTAAAAGCTTATTATGTCCATCCACCAACCAAATTTTATATGCGATTGGAAGGCATAAAGAGGTAAAAGAGAGTAACATAAACAATTCAATCTGATGGTTTAAATATAGTAATCCCCCTAATGCAGCCCCTATAGCCATTGACAAATTGGTAAGCCAGTAATCCAGCGCATATACTTCTTTTCGATTATCAGGAGAAGTAGAATCGATGATGATTGCATGCATTGCAGGCCTCCCTAAACTGCTTGTAATAATATATAGCGTATAAGCGATTGCAAACATCCAAATGATATTAGATTTAGGTAGCAAGCTAAGGGTCATGCAAACGAACATACACCCACTTAAGAGAGATGTAATTACTAATAAACCCTTTCTTGGTAAGCGGTCAGAAATATATCCTCCAATTAGACTGATAAAAAAACTTACACATACTGTACCTATTAAAAATAAACCAGCCCAGACCTTACTCATCTCTTGAGCAAAGAACAATGCCATAAAAGGCATAACAGCAGATGAAACTGCCCTATTAAAAAAAGATGTAATCAATCGGACCTTAATATTTTGTGGGTAGTTTTTCCATTTCATGTTGTACTCCTCCTCTGTATTTAGTATATTAAACTAGACTTTTTAATATAAAAATGGACAAATAGGCAAAAGTTGTCCACTTATAGAGGTGTATGACATGGATCGCTCATTATTAACCCTTTGGAACACTGTTCCCTCTGGCAATATAAAGCAGGAAGAAATTGCAACTATAATAGGCTTCAGCACTAAGCAAACAAAGCGATATTTACAAAGATGGTCTTCAGAAGGATGGATAAAATTTATTTCTGGTAAAGGTAGAGGGAATTCCTCCCAGTTAACGTGGTTAAAAAATGTAGAGGCTTGTTTCGAGGAGCAAGTCATGCAGATTTTAGAACATGAAAGTGCAGAAATAAGTAGCAAATACTTAATGTTTGACTGGTCGACAGAATGTCGACAAAGACTAATGAAAAAATTCCAAAACAAACTTGGCTTTGAACAACAAATAAACGATAAGCTTATTGTTCCAAGGAAAAATCCTTTTCTCACACTTCATCCACTGAAAGCAGCAGACTCACATAGCGCTAATATTGTTGCTACAGTATACAATCGTCTAGTTTCTGTTGATGAAAGCGGAATAGTATCTCCAGAGCTTAGTCATAGCTGGGATATGACAGACTCGAAGCTTCGTCTTTACTTAAAAAAAGATATTGCTTTTCATGACGGATCCATTCTCACTGCAGAAGATGTTGTAAATTGCCTTCGGAAACTTAAAGATGATCCGCAATTTCGTTTGCTCTGCGAGCCAATTAAACAAATAGAGGCAATTACTCCCCTGATAGTTGATATTACATATCCTGCAGGTTGTAGCTACTGCTTGCAGCTTCTAGGAAGCATGAATGCCAGTATTTATAAGGAGCATTTAGACTTTGTTTATGGGACAGGCTGCTACTATGTAGAGGAAAATGGTCCATCCATTACTACATTAGTCGCATTTAAAGACTTTTACGGTGAAAGACCTCTTTTAGATACAATAGAGTTTGTTCAAGTTCCGGAGGATTTCGAAAATGTATATCGCACGTCCTCCAATCAGCAAACCTATTTTCCCATTGAAAGTGACTCAGGCTTTGGGGTAGTTTTGATTAGTCCTCAATTAGATATAGACCAAAGACACTATCTTCATTATATTATTTCGAAATACCGGCACGAGATAAATACGGCGGATGATAGACTTTTACCTAATGAAGAAGGATGCTTAATTGGAATAAGTACACCGTATGAATTACATAACATACCTCGACCGAAGTTCAAGAAACCTATTATATTAAAACTAGTAAAATACACTAACAAATCTTCACACTGGTTAAAAGAAATACTTACTAAGAATGGCATTCCCGTTGATATTATTACAGTTTCCTTTAAAGACAATCTATTAAATAGGGAATTAAACCCTAAAACTGACTTATATATACATGGAGAAATCTTTGAGATGAATCAAAATTATTCTTTTTTTCATTTTCTTATGAATGGCTATTCCCCATTAGCCACTGTATTAAAAGGACAAAAGAAATACCAAAACAAATTAAAGGAATACGCCATTACTCCATTTGAAGAATGGACAGCTCTTAATAAAGAAATAGACCGTATGCTAATAGAAGATTCGTTGGTTTGTCCTTTATATTATTCAAAACGGCATATCCCTTTTTCTGCTGACTTAATGAACATTAAGATCAAGCATTTTGGTTTTGTGGATTATTCTAAACTATGGGTAAAGCCTAATATTCCATTAGATTAAGGAATGATGTTTTATACTTTATAAAAAAAACTGAAGACAACTTTTAGTTTGTCTTCAGTCAATAATTAACGTCTTTTCATTAAACGAATCGCTTGTATGGATAGTCGCACTAATAACACGGCACACAGAAATAGTCCTACAAAGGCAGCAGCATTTAAATAGACTGCATAAACAGCATCAATGAATTGAGCAATAGCTAGTAGTGAGGAAGAGATAATTCCAAAAGTGATTCCAACTAGTAATAATATAAAACGAGAAAATAGATTGGTTACGAATTCAGCATTATTTTTGTCGGAAAAGATATCATGGTGTAATATTATTTTTCCACTTTCCACTTTTTGAACTAGCTTATCGACTCGTCTTGGAATTTTTCGTAAAGCAGGAATCATTAAGGCGAATTCTTCCTCTAGTCGCTCTTTTGTAGCACCTGGATCTCTGAAAGGTTTCTTAAAGAGAGAACTCAAGTAATGTGAAGAATATTCCTTAGCTTCTGTAAAAATATCAAAATTTGGTTGAACTAAATGTAAAGTGCCCTCTAGTGTAACAATAGAACGTAAAGCTATACCAACCGAAGGATAAAAAGATAGTCCAAAATCTCTAACAACTTTAAAGAAGGCTTGAATTAGTTCTTCTGTTGGTATTTGTTCCACATACGATATGCGAAGAAGGATTTGCGAAAGCGCCTGTTCCATTTTGACCCTATCGATATGCTCGTGATCTTCTACAAGTAAAGTAATCGCATCATAAAGCATGTCGGCATCATTATGTTGAATCCCCATTAAAAATATCTTCATACCTTCTTGTTGGGGCTCTGCCAATCTACCAACAGCACCAAAGTCTAGCAATATTGGCGTTCCATCTGCTTTATCGATGAATATGTTCCCTGGGTGAGGGTCGGCATGGAATATCCCTGAATTTAATATTTGATCAAAAAAGGAATATAAAACTGTGCGAGCAAATTGCTCTCGATCGATGTTCAGTGATTGAAACAAAGAATCTCCATTTGCAACACTTTGACCGTACGCATGGTCAAAAACGATGATACAGTCATTACTAAGCTCAGCATAAACATGAGGAATCTTAACTTCGTATTTACTCTCCTCTAGCGCTTTTTTAATTTGTAAAACATTTCTTTTTTCAATTTCGAAATTTACTTCTTCCTTCAAATTTTGTGCAAATCCTAAGGCTAGTTCACATAGGCCGAGTCGCGCAGCCCAAGATGATTTATCTGTTAGCCATCGAACAAACTCTAGCAATATATTTAAATCATCTCTTATCATACTTTTAACATCAGGTCGCAAAAGCTTAACAACAACCTGTTGGTTATTATCCTTTAAGATTGCTTTATGTACTTGACCAATTGATGCAGAAGCTACTGGAATCATGTCAAAATAAGAGAACATAACCTCCATTTTATACGGCAAAGACTTTTCAAGTATAGATTTTACTTCTGATTCCTTCAAAGGTTCTACGTTTTGCTGTAGCTTTTCTAACTCTTTAATAAATACCGGAGAAAATAGATCTCGACGAGTGGAAAGCACCTGACCAAATTTAATAAATATTCCACCAGCCTGCTCCAACGTATTCCGAAAAGCAATAGCCATTTCATGATCATTATTTCTGTACCTTGAGTATTTCATTGCTCTTGAAATACCATTTTTCACAGCAATTTGGATGACTTGTCGCATCCTTTTTTGCCCTCTCCATTGATTTCTTATCCTCAAAAGAAACGGCCTAGGTTTTATTCCACTTTCTTTTCGCTCTCCTGAATCCATTGGACTAAATAGCTCAAAGAACAAATATAACAGCATGGATATTAATAGCATGCTACCAATCCATATAATAGTACTCACATCCATAAATGAATAAGCAAAGTTCTCCGAAAAAACATCAACGCTCTGTAAATATGAATACCAGTAAACAAATAGCGTAAATACTAAGCTTATAAATACAGAAAGCACTCTTTTCATAAAATTTATTTGTGAACCCATTAATTTGCCACTCACATAATAAATAAATAAAGAAATTAAGATTATTTGTCCAATTAATTTTACATATATCAAAAAAGTCCCCCCTATTCTTTTCTTTCTATTTTAGTTATACATTCCCCTTTTCTACTTATTATTAATCTTATTATTGATTAAATTTTTAATAGAGAATAATAGTACAACTCAATTATTTATATGAATTCAATAAATAAAAGAGAAATTTTTTATCCTTTTTTTGAGTAAACCCTTAATTGACAATCAAAAAAACCTCTCAATACATTTTCTAAATATTTTCCACTAAAAATTTCGGTTGATATAAGCTGCATTAACTAAATATCGCATTTCTTCAATAGTGTTTTTTTACTATTTTCAAAGATGGAAGTTTCACTTAAATTAGCGTGGGTAATTTTTAGAATGTAATCAGTAAAACTTAAGGAGGTTTTCATCTTATGTTTTTTAACAAAAAAGAATTAAGTTTCCATGCGGTACCAGATAAGCCAGATCCAGTTTTAGCAAAACATTTACAAGAAATTATTGGTGGTCAATTTGGCGAGATGAGTGTTGCCATGC
Organism: uncultured Psychrobacillus sp.; assembly: GCF_938022135.1. Lineage (NCBI taxonomy): Bacteria > Bacillati > Bacillota > Bacilli > Caryophanales > Bacillaceae > Psychrobacillus > uncultured Psychrobacillus sp. The sequence continues at coordinate 14,203 of NZ_CALIED010000001.1, read as the reverse complement.
AATATCTTTTCCAAGGATGGAATACTAGAGGAAATGAAAGATATAAAGATTTATTAATGGATACAGGTACAGAAGAGCTAGGGCATATTGAAATGATTGCTACAATGGTAGCGAGATTATTAGAAGGGGCCCCAGTTACTGAGCAAGAAAAAGGCGCAGCAAACCCACTTATCGGTGCGATAATGGGTGGGATGAGCCCTAAGGATGTGTTAGTAGAGGGTATGAATCCTCAGCACGCAATCGTTTCAGGGTTAGGTGCAATGCCAGTTAACTCAGTAGGAGTTCCTTGGAATGCAGGCTATATCGTTGCGAGTGGTAATTTGTTAGCAGATATGCGTCATAATGTAATGGCTGAGTCTCAAGGACGTTTACAAGTTGCTCGTCTTTACGGTATGACAGATGATAAGGGAGTTAAGGATATGCTTTCCTTCCTGTTAGCTCGAGACACAATGCACCAAAATCAATGGCTCGCAGCTATTAAAGATTTAGAAGCAACTGAAGGTGGAGTTATTTGTCCAACAACTGTACCACCAGAATGGGAAGCAACTGAATTCTCTCATACGCTTTATAATCATTCAGAAGGTGAAGACAGTGCAGAATTACCATGGTTAAAAGGAAATGCTCCGGATGGACATCCTTTCTCGTATGATCAAGGAAAGGCTTTCGGTGAAAAACCAGTCTTAAGTCCTGCTCCTCCTTCCTTACACAATACATTGCCAGCTGAAGACTTGAAATAATCATAAACAGACTATAAACAAACATGATACATCCAAGCTTGTTTATAGTCTGTTTTTATTAGTTTATACTCGGCCTATTCTTTTCCACACTGGACACAGCGGTAGTCTGAGTCCCAATCGCCATACATAATTAGCTCCTTTTTCAAACCACAGGTTACACATTCATTAAAAAATATCTGTAGTAATATACCTGACTCTGCTAAGGGCACCCATTCGTTTTCATACAGTTTTTTTGTCATCCCATAATCAATTAATATTAGATTGCCTTTATCATCTAATCCGTAATTTCCGCTATCCAAAAAATCAAAACCATCTAACTTTGAATCAATAAGATGAATTGCATCCTTCAGGTCATCTGTTAAACGACTATCATGGATAAGATTAATTTCATACGAATACCCATTTTCCAATGGTAAAGGTTTAAAATAAGGTTGTATCAGCATTTGTTGATCTAAATACGTAACCTTTGCTACGTGTTCTGCTAAGCCCTCTTTCTCCAAGAAATCATACATATATTGCTCGTTTAATCCTTGTTTATATCCTATTGGATGTAGAAATCTTTTAATCACTATATCATTATATTTATATACTTTGCGAGTAGAACCAATACCTATAAAATTATCCTCCACACATAGTTCTATATATATCTTTAATTTCCATCTATTCTACCTGTCCTTAAGGTTAGTAAATCGTTTACTTCTTCTTTTATATACTCTTTAAATGCTACTAAATTTTCCCTCTTAAACTGTAAATCAGACCTCTTCCCTGTATACATATCTATCGCAAGATTCACTAGCTGGCTTTGCTTTTCAGGTAAAAATGTTGATCCCCACTTACCAGCCTCCATTTTAGAGAAAATAGTACCATCAGTTAAATAACGGTATACTCTTAACATATTTAGTATGCAATAAACTGGTTTTTTCTCTATGTTACTCAAACAGTCCTTATAGTCTCCCAAAATTGAATCGATATAATCGGTCATAGGAATATTCGGGAATACGAGCTCTATTGATTCACCTCTAAGACATATACCTTTGTAGTTAATGATAGTAATATGGGCAGCCAAATCAGCATCCCTATTCTCATCTATAAGCCATTGCTTTCTATTTTCCTCGTATCTTTCTCTCCAGTACTCACTATAATGATAATCATAGGCTGATGGATACTCCCATTTTTCTAGCTGGCTTCTATTCATAAAACTAATTTCTATTGGGAAAGGTTTTTTAGACGATTTTAAGAAAAACTCGGTTAATGTTAATTTTTCGTGTAATGATAAGGCTTTTTCTGTTACTACCAATAAATCTATGTCACTACTTAACGGATTGAATCCTCCTAAAGCTAGAGATCCGTGTATATAAAAACCGACACTATTATCACCTATCACCATTTGAATTTCGTCTATTACTTGTATGGTAAATTCTTTGGCTTGATTTGTAGCGTTATCCCACTTCATCGATTAGCTATCTCTTTCAATGGCATAAATTCCTCTGGTTTCAATTCCTTTGCCTCTATTACTATGGCAGTTAAAAAAGTATCTGTCATCGTTTGGTGTCCCTCTCCCTTTTCCCAGAAAACTGCATCTCCAGCTCTTACTTGTATCTTCGTTTGTTCTTTACCGGTTACCCATCCTTCTCCATTAACAATTAATAATAGCTGGGGCATAACGGCTTTATGAAATCCGATAACACCATTCTCCTCCAAATGCATACAGCCTATTACGGCCTCACTTCCTAATTTAGTTACTTTAGACATGATGAAATTCGAATTGTAATGATTGATTTTCTGTCCAACCTGTTGATCAAAACGGAATATTTTCATTTTGGCACTCCTCCATAACTACTTTAATTCCATTCTAAAGACAAATTTCCCTTCCTATTTAACATAATAAAACCCTTTGAAGTTTTGTATTACCTTCAAAGGGTTTATTAGACTCGATTCAATTCCATTTATTAAAAACAAAACTCATTAGTTCCTTTTAAGTGAATTCATTCAAGATATTTTTAATAGTTCTTTGTCTCTTCTACCATGCAGTAAGTAATAAATAGGAATACAAATTAGTATCAAAAAGACCATGGAAAGAAAAATAGGACGATAACCGCTATAAGGTACTACAAAGCCTAATAGGAATGGACCTACTCCTAATCCAATATCATATAAAATGAAATAAGTGGATGTAGCAAGACCAAATCGATGTGGTGGAGTTACCTTCACTGCTACACTTTGAGCAATTGAATTAAAGTTACCATAACCGATCCCAATAAGTGCTGCTGCAAGTAAAAGCATCCACCCAGCAGTTGCCTGGCTGAATAAAAACATACCGATAGCAAACAAAACTAAACAAGGATACGTTACAATATTAGCTCCTCTAGTATCCATCAGCTTTCCTGTAAAAGGACGAGAAAAAATAACGACTATAGCATAAATTAAAAAGAAATAACTTGCTGCAGATACTAGATTTATCTCATCCGCATAGAAGGATAAAAAGGACATGACACCAGAATAACTAAACCCGATTAATAATGCCACAAAAGAGATAGGTATAGCTCTAGGCTCTATAAATTTCGATATAAATGAGCTTTTTTCCATATCTTGATTTGGAGCTTTTGGTAATGGCACATCTATTTTAACAATCGCGTAGATGACTAAGCACACAACCGAAAGCACTGCGTTCATAGCAAAAATCCATTGGAACCCACCGTCCATTTTTAATAATAGAATGCCTAGAAATGGCCCTATTGCTGTTGCTAATATGGCACTTAAACTGTAGTAGCCTATGCCTTCTCCCTTACGAGTATTCGGTAAGATTTGAGCAATAATCGTGCCGGTAGCTGTTCCTGCAATACCAACAGCAATCCCTTGAAGTAGTCTATTAACAATAAGAAGTCCAATATTAAAAGTCGCAAAATATAAGGCAGATGTAATCGTAAAAAATATTAATCCTATCCACAATGTTTTTTGAGTCCCTATATTACCTATAACTCTACCTGCCCCTAATCTGCCTATTAGAGACCCTATTATGAAAATGCTTGATACTAGACCTGCTGTGCTAGTAGCTGCTCCATATTCTGACTGAGCATAAGAAGCAATCGTAACGATTAATAAGTAAAACATTAAAGTAATTATAAAATTAATCAAGGAAATGAAAAGAAATTCCTTTGTCCATAATTTTTCTTTTATCACTGCCATCATCTTCCCTTTATATTAACAAGTAGCTTTTCTAATACTCGTTCTGTAATTTTTCTTTCTTCTTCCGTGATACCTTTTAATAGATCCATTTGAAAGGCTTCTACTATTAATTTTGCCTCCTTATATTTCAAAACACCTAGACTTGTTAAATGCATTACTTTTTGTCGCTTATCCTGACCTGTACCTATGTAGATAAGGTCTTGATCTACTAGCTTTTGAGCAATCGGTGTTACGGACGGCTTTTCTACTCTCCAATAAGCTGCTACATCCGTAAAGGTTGAAGGTCCCTCTTCTTGTAAAATACGTATCAGTCCCCACTGTATTTCTGTTAAGCCTAGAGGCATCAATAAATCATGCATTTTGCTACTATATGGTCGAGAAATCAATTTTAGAGTAGTAAAAAAAGGTTGCATTTCAATTCCTCCTTAATTAGTTAGTTAGGCTAACTAATTTTAAACGTTTAAATTATATTTGTAAAGAAAACATTTCTTGCCATTTATCATTCAAATAATTATATTTTTTATAAGGGGGAGTATCTATGGAAATGAGGCTAGCAAATGAAGAAGATTGGGAGCAAATCAAGTATATTTATGAAGCAGGTATCTCTACAGGTAACGCAACCTTTGAGACGAGTGCCCCATCTTCATATGAACAATGGATTTCAACTGCAGACAAGCCATGTACCTTCGTCATGTTACATAATGACGCAGTAAAAGGCTGGTGCAGACTTAGCCCTGTCTCATACAGGGCTGTTTACGCAGGTGTTGGGGAAGTAGGTATATACGTTCATCCAAAAGCAATTGGTCTAGGAATTGGAAATAAGTTACTTGGAAAATTGATCGCTAGTTCAGAAGAACAAGGCTATTGGATGCTACAGGCAAGTATATTTCCAGAAAACAAGGCTAGTATAGAACTTCACAAGAAAAACGGATTTAGAGTGGTGGGATATCGAGAGCGAATTGGAAAGCATAATGGAGAATGGAGAGATAACTTACTTTTAGAACGAAGAAGCAAGTTCACTGGTAACGATTAAACAGTTGCCCGAACAATATAGTAAGAGTTCGTTATAGGTAAGCCATTCGTCTCATGGAAACCAAAAATCTCCGTAATCTCTTTTAAGTTTTCATTTATAATTTTCTCTGTCACGATTGGATGCTGTCCAAAACATCTTTTATTTATGATATCCATAGGACTGTGTAGTATTTCTATATTGCTAACCGTTTCGATTTCCCATTTCTCAAAGTTCGCTGTCTTTAATCTTTCTTGTATAGCCTTCAATGTTGAATCTCTTGGTAACTTGGCTTGAAAGAGATTTGGAAATAAAATAGGCAGTTCCTTGTCCATATCATCACCAGGATGCAATCCGAGTACAGCTCCACCTTTTTTTACAGTTTGCGTCAAAGCAAGATATCCTGATGTGGGCCCTTTCCGAATATATGCACAGTCAAATTCATCTTCTGAAAAGGGCAACTCTTCTTTCGTGCTACCTTGCACGAAAGAGACATTATCAGGCTTATTTCTTTTTCCCTGTTCAATAAAGAGGTTAGTTACATCAAATCCTACTATTTCTTTTGCAATAGGGCTACATTCGACAGCAAATTCCCCATGACCACATCCAACATCTAATACTTTTTTAGAAGCAATCATTTTTCTAACCTCCTCATCGAAAAGTATTTCTCCATTAGCTTTTAAAATAGTAGAATTCCATGAATAAGTATATTTTCCTTGTTGTTTCCCAAGCTGGTTGTACCATTCGAATGAATGAGGTTCAATCCATTCGGCAAACAGAGTTGGATTTAATAATGCCATAAAATACCCTCCCTATATTGTTTATTGTACACATCTAAAACTCCAGGCTGCTTATAGTTTAGTGATACTAAAAGTTGAGCTTATCTAAATGGAAGTGACTCTATACTAAAAAAAGAAGCACTAATATTTAGCACTTCCTTTTAAACTGGTATAGTCAGAGTAAATGTCGTTCCTTTACCCTTCTTACTTTTTACTTCTACATTTCCTTTTAGCTTGGAGATTGTCCCATAAACCATCAGCATACCAAGACCAGTCCCCTCTTTTTTATTCGAGTAATAAGGCTTTCCTAACTGACTTATTTCTTCTGAAGACATCCCAATCCCTTGATCTTTAATGGTAATAACAAGGTGTTTTCCTAGTTGTACAGCTTGGATAAAAAGAACCCCACCCTTGCCCTTCATCGCTTCAACACCATTCTTTATTAAGTTAATAATGCATTGTTTCATTTGATTTGAGTCAAATTTAATCTTCGCTGTGTTCTGAAACTCAAGAATGATTTCCACTTCGTTAAATTTAGCAAATGGCATCATAATATTTTTTACATATACGAGCTCCTCTTCCATAGTAGAGTGAACCATATGGACGGATTGTGGCTTAGCAAATGCTAAATAATCATTTAAAATACTTTCTGCTCTATTCAACTCTTTTAGAGAATATTCTATATAAACTTTGTCGTTTGGTGTAATATCCTTTGAAACACTTAACAATTGTAAAAAACCATTTGTTACGGTAAGTGGATTTCTTATTTCATGTGAGACACATGCTGATAGCTCGCTCATCACATGCAATCGCTCAGAACGAAGAAAGTTATCTCGCTGTTTAATATTGGACAGAATCTTTTCAATCATAATCATATTAAATAGCATAATAACTGCATAAGTAATAATAACGTAACCAACAACATTCCAATATTCGGATGTCAACGTTTCAAAATAGGTCGATAACAAAATTAAGTAAGTCAACCCGTTAACTAATACTATTATTATACCTGTAATTATTCTATTTTTAGGGGATAGGCTAATAAATTTTTTATGCACCAGTGGAATAATAATAAAAGTCAATGTTGAAAAAATAAACGACTGAAACATTCCCTCTCCACCAACAAAGAAACGTACAATATTTAACGTAATGTATAAAGGTAATAGTGTCTTGTGGCCGCCATATAAAGCCAAAGTAATAAATGGAATATATCTTAAATCTACTGTAAAACCTAATTCTAATCTTATTGGATAAATCATACACAAAAACATAGAAACAATTGAAGAAAATATATAATAAAATAAATTTTTTTTACCCTTATAGCTATCTATAAAGATAACAAATAGCAGAACAGGTAAAGTTATAAATAATATATTGATCAAAAATGTTTGCAGCAATGATGGTCCTCCTCGGAGCTTCTTCCATATACACAAATATAAATTATAGCATATATATTACCAAGTCTTTCATATTAAAATTTTGCTATTTTCAAATTGATTCAAGAATAAAGTTTAAAGTTAAAAATATGAGGTAGACATAAAGTAGGCCTAGAAAAAACTTTACCAACTATGAATGGAGGAATTTAAAATGAAGAAAAGAATATTCGCTTTACCAATAGTTTTAAGTTCAGCATTACTATTAGGAGCATGTGGTGATGGAGACGATGATATCAATGATATCGAAGTAGAGGATCCGACTTTTGAAGATGATGGACAAAATGATACAGGAATTGATTCTGAAAATGAAGGCGAAGTAGATACTCAAGATGATCAAGACAGTACTACAGGAACTGATGGTACTGATGACACTACCTCTACTGAAACTGAAGGTACTGAGACAGAAGATATTGAAAGTGATACAGAAGCTAACTAATACACATAAACCTCAAAGCATATATGCTTTGAGGTTTTTCAATTAGTATACAGACTTAACCATCTTTGCTTCTTCGATAATAGAATGAATTATATCATGATCATCAATAACATAAGGAACTTCTTCAGGTTCCATCCAAATACGTGTGGTCGTTTCGTGCTTCCGCTGAAAGGGATGGCATTCTTCTATATCCAGCCGATAGAATAATTGATAACCAATTATAGGATACTTTCCATTTGGGTCAAAGTAAGGATTTTCTTCATGATTTACCTCAATAGCCCCTATATAAGTAGCTTTACCTTTTACAGAGCCCTCTTCGAAGACCTCTCGGTGTAATGCTTCTTCTGGAGTTTCATTTCCTTCTATATGCCCTCCAGGTAGATTAAATCCCCTCTTTTTCACTTTAACTAATAATATTTTTCCTTCGTGAAAGCAGCATCCGTGTACACTTGTTACTGTGTCTTTGTTTCCTATTAATTTGGAACGCCGCCACTTTAACCTTACGGGATGTTGCCCCCATACGACTGTAGTTTGATGAGTCATCTATTTGCTCCTTTTTCCTTGCTGTCCCTATGATTACTCTCTCTTGTACATAGCTTCATGTAAATTTTTCAATGTTTTTTTGATTTGATGCTGCGTATGTATATTTTGATCGAGATATGTTAAACGAAAATAAAGAGATTTTAAGAAGTTCATAACATTAGATCGATATTTGTAAAAGACTATGCGATTCTGTTCTTTTAATCTTGCTTCCAATAAACTCTCAAAGTTATGTACCCACTCTACAAGCATTTCCTCCGGTAAACCTTTTTCAATCATTGCTTCCACTGCAAAGATTAATCTTTCATCCTCATCGTCCTGGAGAACAGTATCCCTCCAAATACAAGCTTTTATAACGTTTAGCCATTCTTCAGCGTGTAATATGTCGTTGGAAGGATGACTAATAATAGATTCAAAGAGATCTGCGCCATGCGCAATACTATGAGCCCAGCCCTGCCCTTCTACATAACCTCTCACATCTTTTTCTGATTGTAAGTATGTTGTCGTTTTTTTATAGACTTCTTCTAATTGCTGCTTATCTAAAAATTCTTTTGTTTTATCCTTTTCTACAATCAAAGCAATGACTAGAGATGAGAAGGATCTAGTAAACACAGTATCCGTGTCCTGTTCACCTATGCCTTTAAATAAATATTCTTCTGATAAACAAATTTCTAGTATTTTTACCATAAGGGAATCTGACAATTTGTTATTTTCTATAAGCTGGTAAAAAGTAGAGTAAATTAAGCTATCTCTTAGCTCTCCATCCACTGAGCCTATATTAATAAGCATTTCTTTTATAACTTCCTCTAAATTATCCAAATCTCCTTTTTCATTTTGCCATTCTCTTAATATTGTTTTTAACTGCATTTTAATCCTCCTTAATTAACCATCTCTTTTTATTTCTAGATAAAGGAATTCATTTCCTTCTTTACTGCTATTTATTTTCCCAATTTAAAATAGTTGTATTTAAAATCTACAACTAAATAAAAGATTCAAAATTTTATGCGACTACTTAACAGCAATAGCTTTAGTGGCATTATTTGCGCCCACACAGAAATGTGAGCGACAGGAGTCGAAATTTAATTAATGAGATAATCAGCACTTAATAGACTGAATATTTAATTAGTTTTGCGGAAATTTTGTTTTTGTGAATTTTTTTCCCAATTGTAAATTTGTACTAAATGATTAAAATTATAGATGTAGGAAAAATATGAAAAAGGAGTTGTACTATGAAAAAACCATTCGCTGCTCTATCGTTATCAGCTATGTTACTCGTCTCGACTTCCTTTACTAGTGCCTCTGCCAACAGCTACTCGTATCTTGATGAAATTTCATCCCTACAACCAGATGTCTCTACTGAAGAAATGATGGCCAGTGTTCAAGAAATTGCAAAAAACACTGGAGAAACGGAAGAACAGATTTTAGAACAAATCTATAAAGAGTTAAAAAACGATCAAGCTCAAGGATTGGCTGAAGCAAAGTCTAATCAAACTCAAGGCGCAAGTGGTGGAACAGTTAGTGTAGGAAACAGTACTAAAGGTAACTTCTACTACACCCCTTCTCAAACAGCCTATCTTGATCATGGTCATGTCGGACTTTATTATACTTCTACTACAATAGTAGAATCTGTTCCTTCTTCTGGTGTACGCACTATTTCTACCACTGCTAGAAAGGTAGATAGCTCGGGTGCTCTAGTTAAATCGGTGGGCACCACTTCAACTAATAGAAATAATGCTGCTAATTGGGCCTATTCACAAGTAGGCCAGAGTTATTCGTATAATTTTGCAACTAACAGATCTACTGGACATAACGGAGCCAAAAACTGTTCGAAGTTAATTTGGTCTGCATATAAATTAAACGGTAACTTAGATTTAGATGATGATGGTGGGCTTGGAGTATATCCTAGAGATGTGCGGGACGCGCCAGGTACAACCTTAGTAAGGAATATTTAACAGTCAAATGACAATAGGACAGTCGACATACTGCCTATTGTCATTTTACTTTTAGGAGGGAATTTTATATGAAGAAAAATATAGTTTCTCTAATCGGAATCATTGGCCTAGGGGTTATTGTTTATTTCGCATACACATTCTTTTTCACACCTACACAAGCAACTAGCAGTTTACTTCTATCTAAAGCTGATATCGAAAAGGAAAATTTTCTACATAACAAGAAGGCAATTCTTTATCTGTCTACTACGGCTGATCAGGATATAGATGGGGAAGGATTTAGTTATGCTGTTTTCATTAATAAATCAGGTAAAGCTCAAGCATTAAAAATGGAGGGATTGGAGTTAGGCAGCACAGCAGTTTATGACAACAACGTTTTTTTAGAGGAAAAAGATATGGTTCGCCTAGTAGGAGAAGAATATAAGGAATTTCCAATGAAAACTGACCAGTATACAGGAGAACGTTCAGGTTATATTCAAGAGGAGGAAATATTCTTTAGCATTTATAACAGTGGATTTGCACAGGATGGAAAAGGATATCGTTCAGATGTTCGGTTTGGAAACGAGAAAAATTTTCAAACAGATAAAATTCCCTTTTACATCGCAGCCTCTGGTGTTGAAAGTGATAAAGTCAATATTCTTACTCAGGATGTAGATAAAAATGAGTTCCATTTAAAGGAAGTAACATTTGATACATCCTTAGAGGTTGAACATTTATCAAAAGTAGATACACCAAAGGATGAGTTTTTTAACGCATTAGCCCCTGTCTTATCAGATCAAACATATTATTATTTAATCTTGTCATCTGCCATAGATGACTTCAACGAGAAGACCAGTCTTTATCGAATCAATAAGGATACTCTTCAGCAGGAAACGTATGATTTCATCGAATATAAGGATATGAAGGATCTTGTGGCAACCATTCCATATAATTTTAAGAACTCTGCTTATATATATAATGACATTCTGTACTTTATCAATGGCTTAGGGGAAGTTTACACCTTTGATACAAATACAGAAGAAATCCAGCTAAAATTCTCTTTAGAAGATGCTAGTGAATCTAAAATAAGAAATAATGAAGAAACTTATTTTAAGGATGGTTCACTTTTTGTCCTAAGATATAGTGAAGATAAGAAAGAAAAATATTATTTAGAGGAATATGATTTAAACAATGGCAATCGTGTAAGTAGCCTTGATATAACTGGCTTATCCGAACTATTATCAAGCGTTCAAAGAAAAAGTATTTACTCTTATGATTTAAAGGTATTCGATACGCAATAAATTACAGCACTGGGACAACACGCATCTTAGAAGTTCAAAAGCCCTGAAAATTTTACAAACAGTAGAATTTTCAGGGCTTTTTTGCTACTTCATCATCGTTGTTCTCCATTTCAGCGAACGCTTTCCTGGGGGCACGTTGCCTTAGCCTGTAGCCTCTCCCACGCGCTTATCACCTAGGAGTTACCGCTTTCCAAGTCTCACTCATCCCGTAGGAGTCGCCGTCTGGTGCTCCAATCAATAAATAGGAACAGCTTTAATGTATCGATAAGTGCTAATAAATTTATTTCCATAAACAAAGTTGAAAAGTGTCACCAACCCCAATTTCATCATCTATTTATGGTATTAATAGCGATTTGAACGTTCTTTTTTTATGTTTACAGTTACTATAAAAAAGAGTTGTTAGTCAAAATCAACCAATAACTTTAACAAAGCTTTTATAATAAAGTAGAGTTGATTTCCGCTTTCCGTGGGGTGATGGTTTTATTTGTCTCCACATTCATACTTAAATCGCCTCATGTAGCTACAATCCATGTAAAGAATTTTTTTGTGTTTGATTGGTAAATCGCTATTCAGCTAATGCCGTAATTGAAAATAGGATAATCGCTGAACATACACTTATTACAATTGTATTGACAGAAGTATCCTCGTTGTCTCTAACTTTATGCAAGATAGAAACTAGGTTTACACAAATAATTACAGCTAGTATTGGATTATATAAAACTCCTAATTGTGCAATTTGATACAAAATATCCTACTCCTTTCTTTTTGTTCTACTATTAAACTTAATTGAACTACATATGCCTATGATACGCTATTTATTAGAATTTATTTCCAAAAAATTCATTGATTGATGAAGCTTTATCAACTAAGAAAGCATCTTGATTACTAATGTAGCTTTCTAGCGCAAGTGACCCAGCGCTTGTATGCATAGAATCATTTGTTTCAATATTATCTTTAAGCAGAACAGGAATCCCATGTAATAACCCTCTCACGCCTTGTTTCTTTCTTTCTTTCATAGTGCAAAGCCTCTGCTATAAATAAAGCATGAGGATTTATCTCGATAATTACATTAAGATTAGGACCATTCTTATCAAACTTTGCAATTCTATCCATATAAAACATAACTAATTCTTATAAAGTTATGTCTTCTTTGAGTAAAGCAAAGTGCAGGTGTTCAACTGTTAACTCTTCTTTTAAAAAGGGGTTGAACTTTATACTCAATTTAAAAGTTCCCTTAGAAAGTAATGTTTGAGTAAATACTATAATTACGACATCATTTAGACTTCATAATTTACTCTAACTTTAACACTTATATTAACAGTACATTAAAAATTTTAGATATATAAAATATATTCCCCAAGAAGATTTAGCGGTTTCCTATAACACATTTTCATAACCAACCTTAAACTGGCTGGTTTCTGTTTTCTCTCTATATATTCTCTCAAAAAAACACCTTCATTTTTAAAATGAAGGTGGCTTCTTTACATCTGTTGTTCTTTTGTAGGTCCCATAACTCCGGGTACCTCTAATCCTGCTTGGCGAAGTAAAACGGTCATTTGACCACGATGATGTGTTTGATGATCTATGATTTTTCGTAATATTTGACCACGTGGAATAGAAGTGCCAAACGCAGGTACTTGCTCTACCAAATCTGCATCCGTTAGAGATGCTGCAGCCTCTTTAAAAGCATCTGCCATTGTTTCATAAGAAGAGACAATTGTGTCAACTGATCCAGGTACTTCCTTAGGGTTCCCAACAGATGGTAGGTCAATTTTTGCTAGCTTAGCTAGAAAAATGGGTGCTGTCGTTAAATGCCAAGCTAACCATCCTAGTGTATTATGGTTTTCTGCAATTGCTTGGTTCAGCTTATCATCTGTCATTGCTTTAAAAACGTTAACTGTACCATCAGCTGACATCGCCCATTCTTGTATAAAATCTTCTGTTTTACGATACATATGAATACCTCCTAGTTATATCTATTTTCATTTTAATTTATAAGCCGTCTTATTCAAGTAAAAGGACTTACTAAAAATGAATTCAGATTCAAGATATAAATAAAGTATCATCATTTAACTTAGCTGGAATATGTATTTCCAACAGGTTATTTCTATTCTTCAAAAACCATTTTCCCATCTCGATACTTTGCATATGGGTCATCTTTTTCACCGATCAATAACTTTCCTTTAACAATGTAAGCAACTTCATTCCATTCACTTTTTTCTCCATCCTGCTCTACTTCAAGCTTGATATGGTGCCAGAATGAGTGCCCGTCTTCGTACTCGATCTCTACAATTTCAAAGTCTTTCAGTTTATACTTTTGTTCTTCCAAGAGATTGATTTTTTCTAAATATATAGCTTTTGCTTCCTGTTCGGATAAGTCAGTTTTACCAGCTAACTTACCCTCTTCTGTATCATATAAATGTAATTGTTTAAATGCTTTCTCATAATCCTCATCTATTATTGCTTGATAATAATTTTGAATAATATTTTCAGCTTTCTTTTCTTCTACGTAATTACACCCTGTTAACATCAGTATAAATAATAATAACAACAGAATTGAACCTGGTTTCTTCATATTAACCTCCCTATTTTAAGGAAATGGAAAAAACTACTATAAATTAATTATTTTTTTATTTAGCTATGTAAAAGTTATTGTTCTTTTGATTCCGACTTTACAATTGAAATGACTGCTCTAATAATTTTTAAAGTGTGTTGGAGTCATTTTACGGCTTTGTTTATAGGAGTGAATAAATAGAAATATGCAGCCGGTCTCCATTTATTGATTGGAGCGCCAGACGGCGACTCCAGTGGGATGAGTGAGACAGATAAGACATCACAACCGCGCGCGTTA